>NZ_PCZU01000048.1:39660-53278 GCF_002887785.1 Rhodococcus sp. ENV425 | reverse complement strand
CGCCCGTAACTTCGCCCGCCACGGCCACACCGTCGCGCTGCACAACCGCAGTGTCGCCAAGACCGACGCCCTGCTCGAAGCCCACGGCGACGACGGCGACTTCGTGCGCACCGAAACCATCGAAGAGTTCGTCGCCGCCCTGCAGAAGCCGCGCCGGGTGCTCATCATGGTCAAGGCCGGCGAGGCCACCGACGCGGTCATCGAGGAACTCGCGAACGCGATGGAACCCGGCGACATCATCATCGACGGCGGCAACGCCCTCTACACCGACACCATCCGCCGCGAAGCCGCACTGCGCGAACGCGGCCTGCACTTCGTCGGCGCCGGCATCTCCGGCGGCGAGGAAGGCGCCCTCAACGGGCCGTCGATCATGCCCGGTGGCCCCACGGAGTCCTACGAGGCCCTCGGCCCCCTTCTCGAGTCCATCTCCGCCCACGTCGACGGCACCCCGTGCTGCACCCACATCGGCCCCGACGGCTCCGGCCATTTCGTGAAGATGGTGCACAACGGCATCGAGTACGCCGACATGCAGCTCATCGGCGAGGCCTACAACCTGCTGCGCGACGCCCTCGGCTACGACGCCACGACGATCGCCGACGTGTTCTCCGAGTGGAACACCGGCACCCTCGAGTCCTACCTGATCGAGATCACCGCCGACGTCCTGCGCCAGACCGACGCCACCACCGGCAAGCCCCTCGTCGACGTCATCGTCGACGCCGCCGAGCAGAAGGGCACCGGCCGCTGGACCGTCAAGTCCGCCCTCGACCTCGGCGTCCCGGTCACCGGCATCGCCGAGGCCGTCTTCGCCCGCGCCCTGTCCGGCTCCCGCACCCAGCGCGCGGCGGCCCGCGGCCTGGCCTCCGGCGCCCTCGGCGACAAGCCCGCCGACGCCACACAGTTCACCGAGGACATCCGCCGCGCCCTGTACGCGTCGAAGATCGTCGCCTACGCCCAGGGCTTCGACCAGATCGCCGCCGGCAGCGCCGAATACGGCTGGAACGTCGACCGCGCCGCCCTGGCCACCATCTGGCGCGGCGGCTGCATCATCCGCGCCCAGTTCCTCAACCGCATCAAGGAGGCCTACGACGCCGACCCGCAGCTGCCCAGCCTGATCCTCGCCCCCTACTTCCGCGAGGCCATCGAAGCCGGCATCGACAGCTGGCGCCGCGTCGTGGCCACCGCCACCATGCTCGGCATCCCCGTCCCCGCGTTCGCCTCGTCGCTGTCGTACTACGACGGGCTGCGCGCCGAACGTCTGCCCGCGGCCCTCACCCAGGGCCAGCGCGACTTCTTCGGCGCCCACACCTACGAGCGCATCGACGCCGACGGCAAGTTCCACACCCTCTGGAGCGGCGACCGCAGCGAGATCCGCGCCTGACCGCGCCCGCACCGACGCCGCCGTAGGGCATAGTTTGTGCCCATGAGCGGCACCGTCACGGCGTCCGTCGTGTGCGCGCTGGCCGCCGCGATCCTGTTCGCGGCGGCCAGCGTCGCCCAGCAGCGCTCCGCCGAAGCCGTCCCCGCCGGCGAGTCCCTCGTCGCCGCCCTGATCCGCAGCCCCCGCTGGTGGGCCGGGGTACTCGGTGACGGCGGCGGCTACCTGCTGCAGGTCGCCGCGCTCGCCCTCGGGCCGGTCCTGGTGGTCCAGCCGCTGCTGGTGTCGTCGCTGCTGTTCGCCCTCCCCCTGTCCGCGGCGTTCTCCGGGTCTCGCATCACCCGTCCCACCTGGCTGACCGCGGCGGCACTGTGCGCGGCTCTCGTCGTGTTCCTCGTCGTCGGCGACCCCACCGCCGGGGAGATCGACGCCCCCGGGCACGAGTGGGTGCTCCCGCTCGGCGTGGTGTGCGCCGTCGTGCTCGCCGCCACCGCGATCGGGCTGTTCGGCCGCGACCGCGGCGCCCGGGCGCTGGCCCTCGGCGCGGCCAGCGGCCTGCTCTACGGGGTGGCGGTGGCGTTCACCAAGTACGTCACCGACCTGTTCGAGCACGGCCTGCGGCCCGTGGTCGGCGCCTGGCAGACCTGGGCCCTGGTCACCGCCGGCCTCCTCGGCGTCTACCTGCAGCAACGCGCCTTCCAAGCCGGCCCGCTCGCCGCATCCCTGCCGGCCGTCACCATCGGCGAGCCCCTCGCCGCCGTCTTCCTCGGCATGACCGTCCTCGACGAACGGCTCCGGGTGGACGGCCCGGGACTCGCCCTCGTCGTCGCCTCGGTCGGCGTGATGCTGATCGCCACGGTGGCGCTCTCACGCAGCCAGGCCCGGCTCACCGCACCCGCCGGCGCCGGCGCGTAACATTCGCCGGGTGCGCTTCCTCGACGGTCACCAGCCCCCGTACGACCTGACGTACGACGACGTGTTCCTCGTCCCGGACCGATCCGCCGTCGCATCCCGGTTCGACGTGGACCTGTCCACGGTCGACGGCTCCGGCACCACCATCCCCATCGTGGTCGCCAACATGACCGCCGTGTCCGGCCGCCGCATGGCCGAGACCGTCGCCCGCCGCGGCGGGCTCGTCGTGCTCCCCCAGGACCTGCCGGCCGGCACCGCCGCCGAGACCGTCGCGTTCGTCAAGAGCCGCCACCTCGTCGCCGACACCCCCGTCACCCTCGGCCCCGAGGACTCCGTCTCCGACGCCCTCGCCCTGCTGCCCAAACGCGCCCACCGCGCCGTCGTGGTGGTCGACGAGAACCGCCGCCCCGTCGGCGTCGTCACCGAGGCGTCCTGCCGCGAGGTGGACCGGTTCGCGCGGCTGCGGTCGGTCGCCATCCGCGACTTCGCCACCGCCCCCGTCGGCTCGTCCCCGCGGGAGGCGTTCGCGCTGCTCGAGGCCAAGCACGACCCGTTGGTTGTCCTCACCCACGACGACGGCACCCTCGCCGGGGTCCTGACCCGCACCGGCGCCGTCCGCGCCGGCATCTACAGCCCGGCCGTCGACGCCGACGGCGCCCTGCGCATCGGTGCCGCCGTCGGCGTCAACGGCGACGTCGCCGCCAAGGCCGCCGGACTGGTCGACGCCGGCGTCGACCTGCTCGTCCTCGACACCGCGCACGGGCACCAGGAGAAGATGCTCGACGCCCTGAAGCGGATCAAGGCGCTCGATCTGCCCGTCCCGCTCGTCGCCGGCAACGTCGTCTCCGCCGCCGGCACCCGCGAACTGCTCGACGCCGGCGCGGACATCGTCAAGGTCGGCGTCGGCCCCGGCGCCATGTGCACCACCCGCATGATGACCGGCGTCGGGCGCCCCCAGTTCTCCGCCGTCGCCGAATGCGCCCACACCGCCCGCGACCTCGGCGCGCACGTGTGGGCCGACGGCGGTGTGCGTCACCCCCGCGACGTCGCGCTCGCCGTCGCCGCCGGCGCCGCCAACGTCATGATCGGGTCCTGGTTCGCCGGCACCTACGAATCCCCCGGCGAGCTGCGCTACGACGAGACCGGACACCCCTACAAGGAGAGCTTCGGCATGGCCTCCAAGCGCGCGGTGGCCGCCCGCACCGTCGACGACTCCGCCTTCGACCGCGCCCGCAAGGCCCTGTTCGAGGAGGGCATCTCCACCTCCCGGATCCGCATCGACCCGCAACGGCCGGGCGTGGAGGACCTGATCGACCACATCTGCTCCGGGGTGCGCAGCACCTGCACCTACGCCGGCGCCCGCACCCTCGAGGACCTGCACGAGCGGGCCGTGCTCGGGGTCCAGTCGGCGGCCGGCTTCGCCGAGGGACGGCCCCTGCCCACCGGTTGGTGACCGCGCCGCCGCTGCGGAGCCGGACACGGCCCGTAGAATGAGGCCTCACCGTGAAACGCCCGCCCCTTTTCGATGATCGGGCCCGACGAGAGGAACCCGGTGCCCGCGGCACCCACCACCACTTCGACAGGACCCCTGGCCACCGCGGCCGACGCGGAGTCCGACTCCGCCGGTTCGGAGGGCTCCCCTAGCGAGCCGGGTGACAAACCCGGCGGGACCTACTCGACACCGGAGCGCAGCTTCCATTCGACACCGGAGCGGAGCTCCCGGTCGGCACCGGAGCGGAGCTCCCGGTCGGCACCGGGACGGTGCTGATGTCCGTCTTCCTGTCCATTCTCAGCCTGGTCGGCTTCATCGCCCTCACCGCGGGCACCGCCGTGTTCGTGGCGGCCGAATTCTCCCTGACCGCCCTCGAACGCAGCACCGTCGACGCCCACGCCCGCGACGGCGACCTGCGCGCGCGACAGGTGCAGCACGCCCACCGCACCCTGTCCTTCCAGCTCTCCGGCGCCCAGCTCGGCATCACCATCACCACCCTGATCACCGGCTACCTCGCCGAACCGGTCCTCGCCCGGTTTCTCGACCCGCTGCTGCGCGCGACCGGGCTCGGCGCCGGCGTGGCCTCCGGCATCTCCCTGGCCCTGGCGCTGATCATCGCCACGTCGTTCTCGATGATCTTCGGTGAGCTCGTGCCGAAGAACCTCGCCATCGCGCGGCCCCTGGCCACCGCCCGCGCCACCGCGGGCCTGCAGGCCGGCTTCTCGCTGGTCTTCAAGTGGGCCATCGTCGGGCTCAACGGCGCCGCCAACCGGATCGTGCGGCGATTGGGCATCGAACCGGCCGAGGAACTGCGCTCGGCGCGCTCCCCGGAGGAACTCGGTTCCCTGGTCCGGGCCTCGGCGGAACGCGGCGCCCTCGACGAGAACACGGCGCTGCTGGTCGGGCGCTCGCTGCGCTTCGGGGAACGCACCGCCGAGGACCTCATGACCCCCCGCGTGACCATCGAGTCACTCGACGTCCACGACACCGTCCTCGACCTCATCGACGCCTCGTCACGCACCGGCTACTCCCGCTTCCCCGTCGTCGACGGCGATCTCGACGCCACCGTCGGCGTCGTGCACGTCAAGCACGCGTTCACCGTGCCCGCCCGGCGCCGCGCCCACACCCAGCTGCGCACCCTCGCCCGGCAGGTGCCCGTCGTGCCGTCCACCCTCGACGGTGACGCGGTCATGGAACGGGTCCGCTCCGACGGCATGCAGGTCGCGCTCGTCGTCGACGAGTACGGCGGTACCGCCGGCATCGTCACCATGGAGGACCTGATCGAGGAGATCGTCGGCGACGTCCGCGACGAGCACGACGAACCCGAGCCCGAGGCGCAGCGCGTCGAGCAGGGCTGGTCCTGCTCCGGGCTGCTCCGCATCGACGAGGTGGCCCACCTGACGGGATACCTCGCCCCGGACGGCGAGTACGAGACCCTCGGCGGCCTGATCCTCACCGAGCTCGGGGAGATCCCCGCATCCGGCGACGAGGTGCTGCTGCCGCACCGGCCCGGCGACGCCCATCACCGGTGGCGTGCCCACGTCCTCGAGATGGACGGGCACCGCATCGACCGGGTCCTGCTCGTCCCCGTCGACGAGCCCGCCGGCGAGGACGACCACGCACCGGACGACGAGAGGGGGGACCGGCGATGAACGACTGGCTCGCGGTGCTGCTCACCGTCCTGCTGCTCGCCGGCAACGCCTTCTTCGTCGGCGCCGAGTTCGCCCTCATCACCGCCCGCCGCGACCGGCTCGAAACCCTCGTCGGGCAGGGCAAGAAGAGGGCACGGACCGTCATCGACGCGGGCGAGCACCTGTCGCTGATGCTCGCCGGGTCCCAGCTCGGCATCACCATCTGCTCGATCCTGCTCGGCCGCGTCGGCGAACCGGCGATCGCCCACCTGATCGAACAACCCATGCATGCGCTCGGCGTCCCGGACTCCCTGCTGCACCCGATCGGCTTCGCGCTCGCCCTCGCGATCGTGGTGGTGCTGCACATCCTGCTCGGCGAGATGGTCCCGAAGAACATCGCCATCGCCGGACCGGAGCGGTCGGCGATGCTGCTCGTGCCGGCACACCTGCTGTTCATGAAGGTGGCCCGGCCGCTGATCGCCTTCTACAACCTGTGCGCCAACGTCAGCCTGCGGTTGCTGCGGGTGGAACCGAAGGACGAACTCGACGTCACCGTCACCGAGATCGAACTGTCCGAGATGATCGGTGAGTCCCGCTCCGAGGGGCTGCTGGACGAGGAGGAACACCGGCGCCTGACCAAGGCACTCGCGACGAGCGGACGAACCGTCGCCGACGTGACGATCCCCCTGTCCGGGGTCCGCACCGTTCCGCTCGGCCCGGCCGGCACCACCCTCGGGGCCGTCGAGCGGGCCGTCATCGAGACCGGCTACTCCCGGTACCCGGCGGAGACCCCGGCCGGGGAACTGGCCGGCTATCTGCACCTGAAGGACGTGCTCGACCTCGTCCGCGACGAGTCCGCGGGACCGGACACGATCATCGCGACCGCGGAGATCCGGCCGTTGCCGCCGGTGCCGGTCGACGCCCCCCTCGACGACGCCCTGTCGCTGCTGCGGCGCACCAGTTCCCACCTCGGCGGAGTCGTCGACGAGCACGGCAGGGTCATCGGCATCGTCGCGCTCGAGGACCTCGTCGAACAATTCGTCGGCACCGTGCGCGACACCACCCACCGGATCGCCGACCCGGGACCGGGACCCCGGACGTGACCCCCGCCCCGACCACCCCGGCGCCCGCCGGCCGGCGCAGCACCGCGATGGAATCATTGCAGCACCGATGCAGTCGTTACGGGCGGGAACCATGAGTGCGGTCCTGGCACCCGAGCAGTGGCTGCCGCGCCGGGAGCGGCACCGCCACCGGCTGACGGCGCTGCTCGGCCCCTACCTCGACCGGCGAGCGCGCGGCGCCACCCACCCGGTGATCGACTTCCTGTTCACCTACTACAGCTTCACGCCGTCCCAGCTCATGCGCTGGCACCCCGGCTTCGGATCCACCCTCACCGGCTCCGCGTCGGCGGAGTACGCCACCCTGCGGGGCTACCGGACCACCGGCACCGGGGTCACGGTCGACCCCACCCACCTGGCCCGGCGGCGCGAGACCGTCCGATACGTCGCCGGCCTGCTCGAGGCCACCGCATCCCGGCCCGCGCACTTCGGCTGCTTCGGTCTCCACGAATGGGCGATGCTCTACCGCACTCGGCCCGAAGACGTCCGCCACAGCTCCGTACCCCTGCGCCTCGGCCACACCGGCACCGACACCGTCGTCGAGTCGTTGCAGCTGCGCTGCACGCATTACGACGCGTACCGGTTCTTCACCCCGGACGCCGGCCCCCTCAACATCGAACCGCTCACCCGCGACGACCAGGTACGGCGGGAACAACCGGGCTGCCTGCACGCCGCCATGGACCTGTACAAATACTGCTACAAGCTCACCCCGCTGCTCGACACGGACCTGACGGTCGACTGCTTCGAGCTGGCCTACGCCGCCCGGGAACTCGACATGCGGGCCAGCCCGTACGACCTGAGCGAGTACGGCTACCCCCCGGTACCGATCGAAACACCCCGCGGACGAGCGGAGTACGTCCGCGAGCAGACGGTCCTGGCCGA
This sequence comes from Rhodococcus sp. ENV425, assembly GCF_002887785.1. Lineage (NCBI taxonomy): Bacteria > Bacillati > Actinomycetota > Actinomycetes > Mycobacteriales > Nocardiaceae > Rhodococcus > Rhodococcus sp. ENV425. The sequence continues at coordinate 45,868 of NZ_PCZU01000048.1, read as the reverse complement.
GCGGTCCACCGCGCTGCGCGCGGCGCTGCTCGACCGGTGCCACCGGCTGCTCGACGCCGACCGGGAGCACGCCGGCCGCCGCTGAGCGGACACCGCCGCCTGCCCTCTCCCCGGGACGTCCCCGGCGCGCGACTCGGCACCCGCGACGATCGATATCCCTCCCCGCCGGGTCTACGCTGAAGTCTGGAGAGGCCACGACCCGATGCTGTACGTCTCCGTCCTGGGTGAGCAGTCGATCACCGACGACACGACCGGCGCCGTCGTGACGCGGTCCCCCCGCGGCACGACCCTGGTCGCCTACCTCGCCCTCCACGCCGGAGTTCCACAGCCCCGCCAGCTCATCGCCCCCCTGTTCTGGCCCGACTCGACGACCGCCCAGGCCCTGACCAACCTGCGCCGCGAACTGCACCACCTGCGCCGCGCCCTCGACGACGACCCGGCCGTCGGAGTGACCTCCCGGGATCTGTGCTGGCGCGACACCGAGACCAGCCGGGTGGACCTACGGACCTTCACCGTCGAGTACCACGCCGCCCTGGCGGCCGCGACGAGCGGCGACGACGAGGCGGCGCTGCGGCACGCCACCACGGCGCTCGCCGAATACCGCGGCTCCCTGCTGCCCGGCATGTACGACGACTGGATCCTCGAGGCCCGTTCGGATCTCGAACGGCACTGCGTCGACCTGTGCGATCTGCTGTGCCGGCTCCGGGCCCGCACCGGCGACCTCCCCGGGGCGATCGACGCCGCCCGCCGCCGGATCCACCTGCGGCCCCTGGAAGAGGGCGGATACCGCACCCTGATGCACCTGCAGGCCGAGCACGGCGACCGCGCCGCCGCGGTGAGCACCTATCACCGCTGCGCCGCCCTCCTCGAACGTGAACTCGGGGTGGCACCGGACCCGGCGACGCGCACACTCGCCGACCGCCTGCTCGCCCACGCAGCCCCCACCGCGGCCGCCCGCCCGACCGCCGAGCCGGCGGCCCGGCGGCCCGGACTCGCCGCCCCGGCACTCGTCGGACGCTCACGCGAACTCCGTCGGCTGCACGAGGCGTGGCGCACGGCGGCCGCCGGCCGCCCCACCCTCGTCCTCGTCACCGGCGGCGCCGGCGTCGGCAAGACCCGCCTGGTCGCCGAGATCGCCGACACGGCCCGCGCACAACCCGCAGTGGTGGCGAGCACCCAGTGCTTCGGAACGTCCGGACGGCTCGCCCTCGCCCCGGTCGCGGACTGGCTCCGCACCCCCGCGGTCCAGCCCACGCTCGCCGCGCTCGACCCGCTCTGGCGCGCCGAGGTCGACAGGCTCGTACCGTCCGGCACCACCCGCCCGGAACCCGGCGCCGGCCTCCGGGCGATGGTCGACGCCTGGCAGCGCCTCCGGTTCTTCGAAGGCCTGGCGCGGGCCCTGATCGGCGGCGGCCGCCCGGTCCTGCTGACCCTCGACAGCATCCAGTGGTGCGACCCGGAGACGCTGACGTTCCTGACGTTCTGCCTGTCCCTGACCCCCGACGCGCCCCTGATGGTGGCCGCGACAGCCCGCACCGACGACACCGACGAGAGCCGGGACCTCGAGCAATGGGCCGTCCGGATGCGGACCGCCGGTCTGCTCACCGAGCTGCCACTGCAGCCCCTGGGGGTCTCCGGCACCGCCCGCCTGGCCGAGGCGCTCGGCGGGTGCCCGCTCGACCTGCAGGACGCCGAACTGCTGCACGCGACCACCGGAGGCTTCCCGCTCTACATCATCGAAGCGATGCACAGCGGACCGGACCTCGCCCCCGCCGGCAGCCTGGCCGACGTGCTGCACGACCGGATCGAGCAGGTGAGCCCCGCCGCACGGGACGTCGCCGGACTCGCCGCGGCGGTAGGCCGCAACTTCACCCTCGACCTGCTCACCGAGGCCAGCGACCTCGACGCCGACGCCGTGGTGCGCGCCGTCGACGAGCTGTGGCAACGCAGAATCCTGCGACAGTTCCGCGACGGCTACGACTTCTCCCACGACCTGCTCCGCGACGCCGCCTACGCCCGGATCAGCCCGCCCCAGCGCTGGCTGCTGCACCGCCGTCTCGCGCAGAGCCTCGAATTGCTGCACGCCGACGACAGCGACAGCGTCTCGGCGCAACTCGCCGAGCAGTACGCCCGCGGGGGACGACCGGACCGGGCAGTGGCCTACTACCGTCGCGCGGCCGATGTCGCCTCGAGCACCTTCGCCCACACCGAGGCGATCCGACTGCACAAGAAGGCGCTCGTCATCGCCCGCACCCAATTCGAGGGGCGCAGCGCCGCCGTACAGGAACTCGCCGTCCGCGAAGCGATGGCGGCGCCGCTCAACGCCAGATACGGCTACTCCTCCCCCGAACTGCAACAGACCCTCGAGCGCTCGATCCGGCTGGCCGCATCCCTCGGCCGCAAGGACTCCCTCCTGGCCGGCCTCGTCGGGCTCTGGTCGTCGCGGTTCGTGCAGGGAAACATTGCCGGCGCCCACGAGGTGGCGACCCGCGCCCTGACCCTCGTCGACCCCGGCTCCCCGCTGAGCGGATCGGCCCACTTCGCATTCGCCGGTTCGGCGGTCGAGCTCGGCCGCCCCGAGGAGGCGCTCCACCACTTCGACCGCGCGGCCGCACTGACCCGGGGCGCTCCCTCGTTGACCGTCGGCACCCGGCCCGACGTGCACGGCAGCGCCTGGGCGGCACACGCCCACTGGCTGCTCGGCCACAACGACGCCGCACTGACCTGCTGCAACGAGGCCGTCCGGCTGGCCCGGACGATCGATCATCCGTACAGCCTGGCCGTCGCCCTGGCCTACAGCGGCATCACCCACCACCTGCGGGCAGACCCCGCCGCCCTCGACGTCGCCGTCGCGGAACTGACCGACCTGTGCGTCCGGTACGGATTCGCCTACTACAGCGAGTGGGCGCTGATTCTCGGCGGTTGGTCCCGCGGCGGCGAGGCCGGCCTCACGCAGGCGCGGCGCGGCATCGACACACTCCGAGCGGCCGGTTCGTTCGCCCGGATGCCGTACTGGCTCTCGCTGCTCGCCGACCTGTCGGTGCGGGAAGGAGATCCCGGCGCCGCCCGCGCCGCGCTCGATGCCGCCCTCGTCGCCGGACAGGCCCGCGACGACCTGTGGTGGCTGCCCGAGGTGATGCGGATGCGCGCGGCGCACGACGACCACGACGCCGCGATCGCGCGGCTGCGCGCCGCCGCCCGGACCGCGGCCGCCCACGGCAGTGCCGCCCTGCTCCGGCGCTGCGCGCGGGACCTCGCCGAACACGGCGTTCACCTGCCGCTCCCGGGCGTTCCCCCGGCCCCGTGACCGGCTGCGCGCACTCGAACGCTGCGCGAACGCCCCCTTCCTAGGGTCGACGGTACAACGCCCGCACCGGCGAGCGACCGACCCGAAAGGGACTCCCGTGACCACCATCTCGACCCGGTCGGCCGGCGCCGTGCCGTACGACGACCTGGCCGCGGCCCTGCGCGGCGACCTGATCACCCCCGGCGACACCCGCTACGACACGGCGCGTGCCGTCTACAACGGCATGATCGACAAACACCCCGCGGCGATCGCACGCTGCCGGGACGCCGCCGACGTCGTTTCCTGCGTCCGCTTCGGCCGCGCCCACGCCCTCACCCTGGCCGTGCGCGGCGGCGGGCACAACGCCGGCGGCCTCGGCGTGTGGGACGACGCGCTCGTCGTCGACCTGTCCCTGATGCGCAGTACCACGGTCGATCCGGCACACCACACCGTCCGCGTCGACGGCGGATGCACCTGGGGCGACGTCGACCACGCCACGGTCGCGTTCGGCATGGCCACCCCGTCCGGCTTCCTCTCGTCCACGGGTGTGGGCGGGCTGACCCTCGGTGGCGGCATCGGCTATCTCTCCCGGCGCTTCGGGCTGACCGTAGACAACCTTCTCTCCGCCGACGTGGTGCTCGCCGACGGCACACTCGTGACGGCCGACGAGAGCTCGCACAGCGACCTGTTCTGGGCGCTGCGCGGCGGCGGCGGGAACTTCGGCGTCGTCACCTCCTTCACCTTCCGCTGCCACGACATCGGCGAAGCCGGCATGATCGTCGGCGGCCCGGTGCTCTACGACCTCGCCGACACCGCCGACGTCATGCGCTGGTACCGGGAACTGCTGCCGGCGCTCCCGGAGGAACTCAGCGGCTGGATCGCGTTGCTCACCGTCCCACCCGCCGCCCCGTTCCCCGAGGACCTCTGGGGCCGCAGGTGCTGCGGCATCGTCTGGTGCTACACCGGACCGCACGCCAAGGCCGACGAGGTGCTCGAGCCCATCCGGACCTACGGCTCGCCGCTGCTGGTCGGCCTGCACGACATGCCGTTCACCGTGCTGCAGAGCGCATTCGACGCCCTCTACCCGCCCGGCCTGCAGTGGTACTGGCGGGCGGACTTCTTCGACGAGATCACCGACGCCGCGATCGACGTGCACTGCCGGTACGGGCAGCAGTTGCCGACCGGTCACTCCACCATGCACCTCTATCCCATCGACGGCGCCACCAGCCGCGTCCCCGAGGACGCGACCCCCTTCGCGTACCGGGGCGGCGGATGGGCGGGAGTCATCGTCGGCGTCGACCCCGACCCCGCCAACGCCGGCCTCATCACGCGGTGGGCCCGCGACTACTGGGAGGAACTGCACCCGACCTCCGCCGGCGGCGCCTACGTCAACTTCCTGATGAGCGAGGGACAGGACCGGGTCGAAGCCGCCTACCGCGGGAACTACGACCGGCTCACCCGGATCAAGCAGCGCTACGACCCGGACAACGTCTTCCACATCAACCAGAACATCCGGCCCGCCGCCCCCGACCGGTAGCCCGGAACCGCACCTGCGCGGAGAGGAACGGGACATGCCCACCCACAGGCTGGAAACGGACTATCTGGTGATCGGCTGCGGCGCGGCCGGCATGGCGTTCGCGGACGCATTGATCACCGACTCCGACGCGGACGTCGTCATGGTGGACCGGCGGCACGCACCCGGCGGACACTGGCAGGAGGCCTACCCGTTCGTCCGGCTGCACCAGCCGTCCGCGTACTACGGCGTCAACTCACTGCCGCTCGGTACGGACACCATCGACGACGTCGGCCCGAACCGGGGCATGTACGAGCAGGCGGGCGCCCCCGAGATCTGCGCGTACTACGACCGGGTCATGCGCCGGCGTCTCCTGGCATCGGGATCCGTGCGGTACTTCCCGATGAGCGAGTACGTCGGCGGCCACCGCTTCGTCTCCCGGGTCGCCGCCGACCGGTACGAGGTGACGGTCCGGAAGGCGCTCGTCGACGCCACCTACCTCGAGCCGGCGGTCCCGGCGACGTTCGCCCCGCCGTTCGACGTCGCCCCCGCCGTCCGCTGTGTCCCCGTGAACGCGCTCGCGCGGGTCGCCGAGCCTGCCGAGCGGTACGTCGTCATCGGCGCCGGCAAGACAGCGATGGACGCATGCCTGTGGCTGCTGCAGATGGGGGTGCCACCGGACGCCGTCCGCTGGATCAAACCGCGCGAGGCCTGGCTGCGCAACCGCTGGTTCGCGCAGGGCGGCGAACTGGTCGGCAACCTGATCGACGGACTCGCCCGGCAGATGGAAGCCGCAGCGCAGGCGACGAGCACGGACGACCTGTTCGCCCGGCTCGAGGCGAGCGAACAGCTGCTGCGCGTCGACGAGCGAGTCACCCCCACCATGTACAAGGGCCCGACGGCGAGCACCGCCGAACTCGCCCAGCTCCGGCGCATCGACGACGTCGTCCGCCTCGGGCACGTCCGGCGCATCGCACGCGACGAGATCGTGCTCGACCACGGAACGATCGGTACCGGGCCCGACCACCTGCACGTGCACTGTGCCGCCCCGGGCCTGAACCCGGCCCCGGCCGTCCCGATCTTCGAGGAGGGCCGTATCACGCTGCAACCGATCCGGACCGGGCTCATCCCGTTCAACGCCGCCCTCGTCGGATTCGTGGAGGCCACCGGCCGGGACCTGGCCGAGAAGAACCGGCTCTGCCCACCGAACCGGCTACCGGACGTCCCCCTCGACTGGATCCGCGGAACGCTCGTCGAGACGAGCGCCGAGTACGCGTGGTCGAAGGAACCGGACATGGCGGACTGGCTCGAGCGTTCCCGCCTCAACACGTCCCGGGGGCTCCGGCACCGCGCCGACCGGCCCCTTGTCCGGGAAGCGACGAGGCGATTCGGCACCCACGTCCGCCCCG
>NZ_PCZU01000048.1:21717-39598 GCF_002887785.1 Rhodococcus sp. ENV425 | reverse complement strand
CCACCCCGTATGATCTGAGCGATTACGGCTACTCGCCGATCACGATCGAGACCGCTTCCGGGCGCGCACAGTACGCCCGCGAGCGGTCGGCGCTCACCATCGCGCCGCGGCCCTGGAGAGGAGCTGCTGAATCGATGTACCGCCCCGGCGGCGGGTCGAACCGACCTGCCCGAAACTACCGGCGGGTAACGTGAGTGCTGTTCGTCGTGCTGCCCGTCGGCACCGCCGACGCGAGCGCACAGGTCCCGGAAAGAGTGAGGCAGGTAATGACTGAACGCGTGCAAGTCGGTGGACTCCAGGTCGCCAAGGTGCTCTACGACTTCGTCGTCGACGAGGCGATCCCCGGCACCGGGGTGGACGCGGCCGAGTTCTGGGCCGGCGCCGACAAGGTGATCCACGACCTCGCCCCCCGCAACCGCGCCCTGCTCGCCGTGCGCGACGACCTCCAGGCGCAGATCGACACCTGGCACAGCGACCGCAAGGACCAGCCGCACGACGCCGCTGCCTACAAGGCGTTCCTCCAGGACATCGGCTACCTCGTCCCCGAACCCGCCGACTTCCAGGTCACCACCGGTGGTGTCGACGCCGAGATCGCCACCACCGCCGGGCCGCAGCTCGTGGTGCCCGTCCTCAACGCCCGCTTCGCCCTCAACGCCTCCAACGCCCGCTGGGGCTCGCTGTACGACGCCCTCTACGGCACCGACGCCATCTCCGAAGAAGGCGGCGCCGAGAAGGGCACCGGCTACAACAAGGTCCGCGGCGACAAGGTCATCGCCTGGGCCCGCAACTTTCTCGACACCGCCGCCGCCCTCGCCACCGGATCGCACGCCGACTCCACCCGGTACTTCGTCGACGGGAAGGAGCTGAAGGTCGAACTCGGCGACGGCACCGTCACCACACTCGCCCAGCCCGAGAAGTTCGTCGGCTACCTCGGCGAGAAGGACGCCCCGACGTCCGTGCTGCTGCGCAACCACGGTCTGCACGTGGAGATCCAGATCGACCCCGAATCCCCGATCGGCAAGACCGATGCCGCCGGTGTCAAGGACGTCGTCCTCGAATCGGCCATCACCACCATCATGGACTTCGAGGACTCCGTCGCCGCCGTCGACGCCGACGACAAGGTCATCGGCTACCGCAACTGGCTCGGCCTCAACCGCGGCGACCTCGCCGAGGAGATCTCCAAGGGCGGCAAGTCCTTCACCCGCGCCCTCAACGCCGACCGCGTCTACGTCGCCCCCGACGGCTCCGACCTCACCCTGCACGGCCGGTCCCTGCTGTTCGTCCGCAATGTCGGCCACCTCATGACCAACCCCGCCGTGCTCGACTCCGAGGGCAACGAGGTCCCCGAGGGCATCCTCGACGCGCTGATCACCAGCCTCGCCGCCGTGCACGGCCTGTCCGTCGGCGAGGACACCGGGCCGCTCGCCAACAGCCGCACCGGCTCGATCTACATCGTCAAGCCCAAGCAGCACGGCCCCGAGGAAGTCGCCTTCACCACCGAACTCTTCGGCCGGGTCGAAGAGGTGCTGGGCCTGCCGGCCAACACCCTCAAGGTCGGCATCATGGACGAGGAACGCCGCACCACCGTCAACCTGAAGGCCTGCATCAAGGAGGCCAGCGAGCGCGTCGTGTTCATCAACACCGGATTCCTCGACCGCACCGGCGACGAGATCCACACCTCCATGGAGGCCGGCGCCATGGTGCGCAAGGCCGAGATGAAGAAGCAGAAGTGGATCCTCGCCTACGAGGACTGGAACGTCGACACCGGCCTGGCCACCGGCCTGCAGGGCAAAGCCCAGATCGGCAAGGGCATGTGGGCCATGACCGACCTCATGGCCGACATGCTCGAACAGAAGATCGGCCAGCCCAAGGCCGGCGCCAACACCGCCTGGGTCCCCTCGCCCACCGGCGCCACCCTGCACGCCACCCACTACCACCAGGTCGACGTGTTCGCCGTGCAGGACGAACTGAAGGGCAAGCGCCGCGCCACCGTCGACGACATCCTCACCATCCCCCTCGCCCCCAGCACCGACTGGACCGACGAGCAGAAGCGCGAGGAGCTCGACAACAACTGCCAGTCGATCCTCGGCTACGTCGTGCGCTGGATCTCCCAGGGCGTCGGCTGCTCCAAGGTGCCCGACATCCACGACGTCGCGCTGATGGAGGACCGCGCCACCCTGCGCATCTCCAGCCAGCTGCTCGCCAACTGGATCCACCACGGCATCGTCACCGCCGACGACGTCGTCGCCGCCCTGCAGCGCATGGCCCCCGTCGTCGACCGGCAGAACGCGGGCGACTCCACCTACCTGCCGATGGCCCCCGACTTCGACGGCAGCATCGCCTTCCAGGCCGCCAAGGAACTGATCCTCGAAGGCACCACGCAGCCCAGCGGCTACACCGAGCCGATCCTGCACCGCCGCCGCCTCGAGTTCAAGGCCGCCCACGGCTGCCGAGCCTGAGCCACGGCCCACGGCCCCCGATCCACCGGATCGGGGGCCGTGGCGTCTCACCGGCCGATCACTAGACTCCGGGAACGGCGGGGCAGGCACGACGACAGGCAGGAAACACGTGGGTCGACATCGCGGCACGGGCCGCGCCAGAGGCGTCAGCAAGGGCCCGATCATCGCCGTCGCCGTAGCACTCGCACTCGTCCTCGCCACCGTCGGCTGGTTCCGCCTGCGCGAACGCATCGACGCGCAGGCCACCGAAGCCGCGCATACCTGCGTCGAAGGCGACGCGCTCCTCGACGTCGCCGCCGATCCCGCCGTCGCCCCCACACTGACCACCCTCGCCGCCCGGTGGGTCACCGACACCCGCCCCGTCGTCCGCGACCACTGCATCGACGTGCGCGTCACCCCCGTCGCCACCACCCCGGCCACGACCGCCCTCACCGCCGATCCCCGCTGGGACCCCACCCTCGGCCCCCCACCCGCACTCTGGGTCCCTTTCAGCAGCGACGCCACCGCGCGCGCGGCACAGGCCCTCGACGGCCAGACCCGCTCCCTCGCCACCTCCCCGGTCGTGCTGGCCGTCCCGGCCGAGCTCGAGCGCGCCCTCAGCACCGCCGGCACCGGATGGCGCCAGCTGCCCTCCCTCCAGTCCGACGGCAGCACCCTCGCCGGCCTGGGCCTCGACGGCTGGGCCGGCCTCCGCCTGGCCCTGCCCACCGGCACCGACGCCGACGCCACCACTCCCGCCCTCGAGGCCGTCGCCGCCGCAGCCACCGACGCCGGAACCGGTCCCCTGACCGCCGAACAGGCCGCCTCCCCCGCAGCCACCTCCGCCGTCGGTGCGCTCGCGCTCGGCGCCGACGCCCTCGGAGACGGCGCCGGACCGACCACCGCCGCAGCCCTGACCACCCTCGCCGACGGGCCCGGCGCCGACGGGGCGGTGCACGCCGTACCGATCACCGAGCAACAACTGCACACGGCGGTCGCCTCGGGTGGCGCCGCCGGCCTCGTCGAATTCGTTCCCGCCGGCCCCACCCCCACCGCCGACTTCCCCGCCGCCGTGGTCGACGCCCCGTGGGTCGACGAGACCCTCTCCCGCGCCGCCGCCGAACTCGCCGGCCACCTCCGCGAACCCGACGCGGCCCGCGTCCTCGCCGACGCCGGCTTCCGAGTCGACGGCCAGCCCGTCCCCCGCACCGACGCGGTTCCCTTCCCCCGCATCGAACAGACCCTGAACCGCGCCGCCCCAGCCGTAGCCGACATCCTCCTCGACCACCGGCGCGCGCCCGTCGCACCCCGCGCCACCACGATCCTCCTCGACACGTCCACGTCCATGGGAACCGTCGAGGGTGACGACACCCGTCTCGCCCACATCGCCACCGCCCTGGACCAGCACGTCTCCCGCTCGCCGGATGCCTCGACACTCGCCGTGTGGGTCTTCGCCCGCGACCTCGACGGCACGACTCCGTACCGCGCCACGGTGGCGCGCGGCACCCTCACCGCGGACCAGCGCACCGCGCTGACCGCCGCCCTGACCGGTGCCGACACCACCGACGGTTCCGCCGTCTACCGGTCCCTGGCCGCCGCCTACGTCGACGCCGTCCGCAACCACACCCCCGGCAGGCCCAACTCCGTCCTCCTGATCACGGACAGCGCCAACGACGACGACACCTCCCGCCAACGCATCCTCGACCTCGTCGCCGCCGCCGGCGACCCCGATCGACCCGTCCGGATCGACGTCGTGGCGGTCGGCGACGACACGAACCGCAACACCTTGCAAACACTCGCCGACCGCACCGGCGGTGCGCTCGTCCCCGTCGCCACGACCGACGGACCCGATCTCGCCGCCGCCATCCGAAAGCTGATGTCCTGACACCGTGATCCGCCTTCTCGTCGCGGGGACGTTCCTCGCCCTCGTCACCTTCTGGCTCCACCGCCGTCTCGTCCGAGCCCCCGGCCTGCGCGGCCGCTCGGCAATCGCTGCGAACACCGCGCTCGGCGTCCTCCTCGTCGTCGCTCTGATCGGCGCGCAGAGCGGCACGTCGCTCGACCCGCGCTGGGCCCGCCCGTTCGGATTCCTCGGCTGGACCTGGCTCGGCGTCGTGCTGTACCTGGTCCTCGGCACGCTCCTGATCGGGATCGTGTGCCTCGCGGCGCGAGCGGTACGCCGTTTCCGGCGCGGCGACGCCCACCCCCCGGATCCCTCCAGGCGGCGCGCCCTGCAGATCGCGACGGGCACGCTGACCGTCGCCGCGGTCGCCGCGGTCGGCTACGGCACGGTCGAGGCCGCTCGGCCCCGGGTCGTGCACACCCGGATCCCGTTGCGCCGGCTTCCGGCCGGATTCGACGGGATGCGGGTCGCCCTCGTCACCGACCTGCACGTCGGCCCGTCCCGCGGCCGCGAATTCACCCGTCGCGCGGTAGACCTCGTCAACGCGCAGCAGCCGGACCTGATCGTTCTCGGCGGGGACCTCACCGACGGCACGATCGCGTTCGTCGGGCAGGATCTCGCTCCCCTCGCCGACCTGCGGGCTTCCCTCGGGGTCTACGGAGTCAGCGGCAACCACGAGTACTACGCCGACGACGCGCTGTCCTGGCTCGATTTCTGGGAAACCCTCGGCGTACGCACCCTCCGCAACGAACGAGTCGCCCTGGAGCGCGGCGGCGATGTCATCGATCTCGCGGGCATTCACGATTACTCGGCACCGGCCCCGAACGAAGCGGATCTCACCGCAGCGTTGCAGGGCCGCGATCCCGAGCGCTTCGTCCTCTTGGCCGCCCATCAGCCCCGGCAGGTGTTCGAGGCCCGCGACCACGGCGTCGACCTGCAATTGTCCGGCCACACGCACGGCGGACAGATGTGGCCGCTCGGATACGTCGTGCCTCTGCAACAGCCGACGGTGACGGGACTCGACCGGTTCGGCGACACTCTCGTGTACACCTCCCGCGGTACCGGCGCCTGGGGTCCGCCGGTACGGATTGCCACCCCTCCGGAAGTGGCAATCCTGGAACTGAAGACCTTCCCCGGCTGACCTTTTCGTCTGGGCTGTTTTTCTGCTGTTGTTTCGCGGTTGAGGTGACGTGGGGTGTTGTTCGGTTATTTATAAAGTTCCGTTAGGCTCGGAATACTGTCCGTAGTCTTTCGGGGGCTGGGCTACCGACACCCAGCCCCCGAAAATGCGCTCAGCTGCTGTAGGCCTCCAACGGCGGGCACGAGCACACGAGGTTCCGATCCCCGTACGCCCCGTCGATGCGGCGCACCGCGGGCCACACCTTCGCGCGGCTCTGCCCCAGCGGATACACCGCGATCTCACGGCTGTAGGGGTGGGTCCACTCCCCGACCAGGCACTGGGCGGTGTGCGGTGCGCCGCGCAGTGGGTTGTCGTCCACCGGCCACTCCCCTGCCCCGACGCGATCGATCTCGCCGCGGATGGCGATCATCGCGTCGATGAACGCGTCGAGTTCGGAGAGATCCTCGCTCTCGGTGGGTTCGACCATCAGGGTGCCCGCGACGGGGAAGCTCATGGTCGGCGCGTGGAAGCCGTAGTCCGCCAGGCGCTTGGCCACGTCGTCGACCGTGACCCCCGTATCCTTCGTCAGCGGGCGCAGATCGAGGATGCACTCGTGCGCCACCATGCCGTTCTCGCCCGTGTACAGGACGGGAAAGTACTCGTCGAGCCGGCGCGCGATGTAGTTCGCCGACGCGATCGCCGTCAGCGACGCCCGCCGCAGGCCTTGGGCCCCCATCAGCTTGATGTACGCCCACGTGATCGGGAGGATGGAGGCCGATCCGAACGGCGCCGCCGACACCGGCCCACCGCCCCCGAGACCCGGTTCGGCCGGGTGGCCGGGCAGGAACGGCACCAGGTGCGCGCGCACGCCGATCGGCCCCACGCCGGGGCCGCCACCACCGTGCGGGATGCAGAAGGTCTTGTGCAGGTTCAGATGACTCACGTCGCCTCCGAACTTGCCGGGACGCGCCAGACCGACGAGGGCGTTCAGGTTGGCGCCGTCGATGTACACCTGCCCGCCGGCGTCGTGCACGGCACCGCAGATGTCGGCGATCTCGTGTTCGTAGACCCCGTGGGTCGACGGGTACGTGATCATGATCGCGGCGAGACGTTCGGCGTGGTCGGAAATTTTCGCACGCAGATCGTCGAGGTCGACGTCACCGTTGGACCGGCACGCCACGACCTCGACGCGCATGCCGGCCATGACCGCGGAGGCGGCGTTGGTGCCGTGTGCACTCGACGGGATCAGGCAGGTGTCCCGATGCTCGTCACCCCGGCTCAGGTGGTAGTGGCGGATGGCGAGCAGCCCGGCGTACTCGCCCTGGCTACCCGCGTTCGGCTGCAGGCTCACCGCGTCGTACCCGGTCACCGCGGCCAGCCACCCTTCCAGGTCGCCGATGAGCCGGCGGATGCCCGCGGTCTGCTCTGCAGGGGCGAAAGGATGCAGCGCCGAGAACTCGGGCCAGGTGATCGCCTCCATCTCGGTGGCGGCATTGAGCTTCATCGTGCACGAACCCAGCGGGATCATGGTGCGGTCGAGCGCAAGGTCCATGTCCGACAGGCGGCGCAGGTACCGCATCATCGCGGTCTCGGTGCGGTACCGGGTGAACGCCTCGTGCTGCAGGTACGCGCTCGTGCGCGCGAGCTGCCGCGGCACGGCGGGTGTGGCTGCGGCCGAGGTGTCCTCCGCCCCGAACGTGGCCAGGACCGCGGCCACGTCGGCGTCCCGGGTCGCTTCGTCGCACGAGATCCCCACGTGGTCCCGGTCGACGCGACGAACGTTGATGCCGGCCTCGAGCGCCGCCGCGACGACCGCGTCGGCGCGGCCGGGAACGCGGGTCAGCACGGTGTCGAAGAAGCTGTCGTGCACCACGTCGATACCGGCCGCCTTCAGCGACGCCGCGAGACGGGCGGCCTGGCCGGCCACGCGGGTCGCGATCCCGGCCAGGCCCTCGGCCCCGTGGTACGACGCGTACATGGCGGCGAGCACCGCGAGGAGAACCTGTGCGGTGCAGATGTTGCTGGTCGCCTTCTCGCGCCGGATGTGCTGCTCACGCGTCTGCAACGCCAGCCGATAGGCCGGTGCGCCGTCCGCGTCGACCGACACACCGACGAGCCGGCCCGGAAGGTTGCGGGCATGGGCGGCGTGCACGGCGAGATAGCCGGCGTGCGGCCCGCCGAACCCCATCGGCACGCCGAAGCGCTGGGTGGTGCCGAAGCACGCGTCCGCGCCCTGTTCCCCGGGCGGGGTGAGCAGAGTGAGCGCCAGCAGGTCCGCGCCCACCGCGACGAGCGCCCCACGCTCGTGCGCCGCCCCGACGAGGGGGCCCGCGTCGAACACCCGGCCGGAGGCACCCGGGATCTGCAGGACGACGCCGAAGAACTCTCCCTCGGGCAGGCCGTCGTCGACGAGGTTCGCGGTGACGATCTCGATCCCCAACGGTTCTGCCCGGGTCGCCAGGACCGCGGCGGTCTGGGCGAACAGGTCGGCGTCCACGACGACCCGCGCACTCCTGGACTTGCGGTTGGCGCGCTTGAGCAGCGTCATCGCCTCCGCGGCGGCGGTCGCCTCGTCCAGCATCGACGAGTTGGCGACCTCCATACCGGTCAGGTCCGAGACCATGGTCTGAAAGTTGAGGAGCGCTTCGAGGCGCCCCTGGCTGATCTCCGGCTGGTACGGGGTGTATGCGGTGTACCAGGCGGGATTCTCGATGATGTTGCGCAGCAGTACCGGCGGGGTCAGCGTGCCGTAGTACCCCTGGCCGATCATCGATGTCGCGACGGTGTTCCGGCCCGCGAGTTCCTGCAGCGCCGTCAGTACCTCGTGTTCCGACATCGGCGCGTCGAGCGACTCGAGTCCGTCCGCGACTCCGTCGGCCCGGGCGTCGAGGATGCCGGCGGGCACCGCCTTGACGGCCAGCTCGTCGAGGGATTCGACGCCGATGACGTCGAGAATGCGGCGCAGTCCCGCCGCGTCGGGGCCGACGTGGCGGTCGGCGAAGGTGTACGTAGCGGCGTCGGTCATCGCGACTCCCTGAGGTCGGAGGTCCGCATCCGCGCAGGGGGTCGCACGGTGCGTGTCCTCCCCCTCTGTCGCGAGCTCGCCGGGGCGAGCGCCTGAGAGATTCGGTACCGGAGCGAGCCGGCCCTTTCCCCGTGGGCGGGTGGGTGCTCCCACCGCTTTCCAGAGACGTCGGTGCCCGCACGGTCCTCGATGCCTGAGAGATTGACGGGGAGGTGCTGCTCCTTCGGCGTCCGGAACAGGTCCGGAACTCTCCCGCACGGCGGCGACGTATCACCGATTCTAGGGCACGGGGACACCCGGGCAGCACCGAGGCCGCAGGTGTTTCGTGTGACGAGCGTCTAGCCGATCCGCCGATTGACACGTTCGCGACGGCGGGAGGCCAGTTCGTCCTCGGGACGCTGCTCGATGTCGCCGCCGTCCGCCCGCTCGGCCGGGTAGTCGGCGATGCTGCCCGTCAACTCCCGCATCGCGCCGCTCACCGCGATCCCGAACACGCCCTGTCCGCCCTGCAGTAAATCGACCACCTCTTCCGGTGAGGTGCACTCGTACACGGTGGTGCCGTCGGAGAACAGGGTGATCTTCGCCAGGTCCCGCACTCCGCGTTCCCGGAGGTGGTCGACCGCTACCCTGATGTTCTGCAGGGAGATGCCCGTGTCCAGCAGACGCTTGACGATCTTCAGGACCAGGATGTCCTTGAACGAGTAGAGCCGTTGGCTGCCCGAACCCGCCGCGCCCCGGATGGACGGAACGACCAGATTCGTCCGCGCCCAGTAGTCGAGCTGACGGTAGGTGATGCCGGCGATCTGGCAGGCGATCGGCACGCGGTAGCCGACGAGCTCGTCAGGCACCGAATCGTCCGGGAACAGACCCGGCTGCATCTCGTCGGCGTCGAGAGATGCCCGTGACGGGGCCTCGCGGTCGACGGCGTCGAAGCTGAGCTGCTGTCCCTGCGGCCGATCTCCCACTGTTGTGACTCCCTCTCGCGTGCACAGGCGTGCCCCGGAACGAACGACGGGCGGATCCCCCACCCCATCCGATCGTCGAGCGCCCGCTTGACCCACCGAGTCGATCCGTAGCGATTCACTCAGCGTACGCCCCGTGCGAAAAGTTGGGCAGCAACACGCCGACCGGACAACGATCTTCCGGTCCTGTACCACTCGTCGCAGAGCGCGCCCCGGCCACCGTGACCGGGAGTCGCGACAGAACCTCGGCGATGGTCGACGATCAGCCGTCCGTCGCCTTGAAGTCGTCGGGGGACACGGATTCGAGAAACTCCTTGAACTTCTCGACCTCGTCCTCCCGCTCATCCGGCATGACGAGGCCCGCTTCCACCAGCACCGGCTCCTCCACGAAGACCGGCGCGCCGATGCGCAAGGCTACAGCGACCGCATCGGAAGGACGGGACGACACGCGCAGACCACCGTCGAAGACGAGATCGGCGTAGAACGTCCCCTCTTTGAGATCCACGATCCGGACCTCCTGGAGGGTGCGGCCGAACGCATCGACCAGATTCTTGATCAAGTCGTGCGTCAGAGGCCGGACCGGCTCGACACCCTGCTGTTCCAGCGCTATCGCCGTGGCCTCCATCTGGCCGATCCAGATCGGCAGATACCGATCACCGTCGACCTCGCGCAGCAGAAGGACAGGCTGATTCTGCGGTTGCTCGACCCGAATCCCCACTACTCGCATCTCGCTCATCGAGCCGCCTCCCATCCCTGCTGTGCGTCGGTGGCGAACCGTCCGCCGATATCCCCCTGAATTCTAGTGCCAACGAGCCGCCGTCGTCAGAGTCGTTGCCACCGCTGCCACACTCACCGATCGAGAGCGCCCCGAACGGCCGCCTTGACGAGGCACGTGTGCATCGTCAACGACAACGCCGCCAATTCCCGCACCATTTCCTCGGCCCGGGCGCGCGCCCCGACGTCCCGGCCCTTCGCGACCGGACCGGCGATTTGCGCCACCAGGCCCGCCTCCCGGTCGGCCGCGAGCTTGAAGGCACGCAGGTGCCGGACCTCGAGGCCGAACTCGGACATGGCCTTGGCGGTGCGAGCCAGCAGCACCGCATCCTCGTCGAAGAAGCCGGCCGCGCCGGGCACGATGAGCCCGGCGCGGATCAGCTCCGTGAGGAAGGACGATTCGATGCCCGCCTGCCGGCACAGGTCCTCCCGGCCGACCCGCACCTCCCGGTCCGTGCGCAGATCCTCCGGCGACACCTCGCCCGGCGCCACCGCCAGGGGCCGGGGCCGCTTCGGGCGGCTCTCCACCGAGCCCACCGTCGCGACACCACGGTCGATCGCCTCGAGCTGTTCCTTGATCACCTTCAGCGGCAGGTACTGGTCCCGCTGCGCGGTCAGCACGTACCGCAGGCGCTCGCAGTCCGCGATCGAGAAACGTCGATAACCCGACGGGGTGCGTTCCGGACTGATCAGTCCCTCGGATTCGAGGAAGCGGATCTTCGAGATCGTCACGTCCGGAAACTCGGGACGGAGCCGATCGAGCACGGACCCGATCGACATTCCCCCCGGTGACGGCTGGCGGGCAGCGGTCATCAGCTACCCGTGCCCTGCGAACCCCGCGGGCCGGTGAGGAACACCAGCCGGAACTTTCCGATCTGCACCTCGTCGCCGTTCGCGAGAACCGCCGAGTCCACCGGCTCGCGGTTGACGTAGGTGCCGTTCAGGCTTCCCACATCGACGACCTGGAACTCGCCCTCGTCCTGACGGAACTCGGCGTGCCGGCGGCTCACCGTCACGTCGTCGAGGAAGATGTCGCTGTCCGGGTGACGCCCGGCCGACGTCGTCGGCTGATCGAGCAGGAAACGCGACCCGGCGTTCGGGCCGCGCTTGACGACGAGCAGCGCCGATCCTGTGGGAAGCCCCTCGACCCCCGAGACGGGGGCCTCGGTCGTCCCCGTGCCCGCGCCGGTGGTATCGAGTTCGTTCAGGAAGTCGGCACGAAACACCGAAGTGGTTTCCGCAGGGGTTTCCTCGTAGCCCGCGTTGCCGTTCTCGCTCACCGTATCTCCTTATCCGTTCGACCCTTCGGGATCGCTCCCCCTGGGCCGCAGTTTCGTTCAGCCACGATCACTTCCGGTACGGACCCGCGCCCCGACCCGGCACACGCCTACCGTTGACCGTACCCTGCGCAACGTCCTTCGTGCAGGCAGACGCGGTCCCGGCCGGACGCGGCGTCAGTTCTGCGTGATCGCGCGGTACCCGTCCGCGTCGAGCGTGCTCGCCAGAGCGGCGTCGAGCTCGTCCTTGCTGCCGACCTCGAGGTCCACCAACCAGCCGGCCTCGTACGGATCGCTGTTGACGAGCTCGGGATTGGCATCCAGATCCGGGTTCACCCCAACGACTTTCGCCGTGAGCGGCGCGAACACGTCGGAAACGCTCTTGGTCGACTCCACCTCGCCGAACGAGTCGCCCGCGGTGATCTCCGCTCCCGTCTCCGGCAATTGCACGAAGACGACGTCGCCGAGCTGTGACTGGGCGTAGTCCGTGATGCCGACGCGCGCAGTCGCGTCACCGGTTCGGCGAACCCACTCGTGCTCCGCCGTGTAACGCAGATCGGCGGGTGTTCGGAACTCACTCACGACAGGTCCTTTCGGGCAGCGACATTCGCGTGGAACGCCGGGTTCAATTACCGGGCTGAGAGTATTGTCGCGGCTCGATCTCCCGCAAGGCGGGTACCTCGACCTGCGGCGACTGTTCGATCTGTACCGACCCGCCCGCGCGCGCCACCGTGTCGACCACGCCGCCGGGGATGTTCAGAGCCGCCGCCAGCGTGGGCGCGTCCCCGATCGCGGCGACGGCGTAGGGCGCTGCGATCGATCGATCGTCGACGACCAGCGCACCGGCAGTGCCGCCCACCCAGGAGTCCACGCCGATACGGACGGCGGGGCCGCCGGTTCCGGCGACCTGGACGGCCTCCGCCCCCGCGGCGCGCAGCTCCTGGATCGTGTCGAGGAGGACTTCCGGTCCCACGCCGCGCCGAGGGTCGGCAATGGTCAAGATCACTCCCGGACCGGCCGCCGGGGCGGTACCCACCTGGATCTCCAGGGCCGAGAGGCGCTGCTGCGCCTCCGCGAGTGCGGCTTCGGAGCCGTTCCGTTCCAGGCTGGCCAGCGTCTGTTCCAGTGTGGTGATCTCCTGCCGCAGCTCCGCTTCGCGGCGGTTGAGGTTGTCGAGCACCACCAGCAGGTCGGCCGGCCGAGCGGAGTCGAGCGCGTCGCCCGAACCGGTGTTCCTGACCTGCGTGGCGATTCCCACGCCCAGCACCACCATGAGCAGCGCCGCCAGGGCGGAGAAGACGATCCGCGAGCGGCGCGCCGCGCCGCTCTCGGCCGGTTCGTGCCATTCGTGCTTGCCCTCATGCATCCGGCTACGCCCCGAACAGTCTGCGTCGCAGCGCGGATGCATTGCCGAAGATCCGGATACCGAGGACCACGACGACCGCGGTGGAGAGCTGGGTGCCCACCCCGAGCTGGTCGCCGAGCCAGACGATCAGTGCGGCGACGAGCACGTTGAAGGTGAAGGAGACGACGAACACCTTGGCGTCGAAGATCTCGTCCAGATAGGCGCGTAGTCCCCCGAAGACCGCGTCGAGCGCGGCGACCACCGCGATGGGCAGGTAGGGCTGGACCACGTCGGGAACCTGGGGGCTGAAGATCACACCCACGGCGATGCCCACGCCGAGGGCCAGCACCGCATAGAGGGCGTATCCGCGCTTGGTCGCCACAGTCTTCACCGCTCTCCCGTTTCCCGTGCCGATGCGACGTCGCGTACCGAGGCGCCCGGCAACGCGAGGTCCGTCGCCTCCGTGATGGTGAAACCTACCCCGTACAGCTGTTGCACCCCCGACATACGCAGGTAGGCGTCGCTGACGACGAAGCCGGTCTGCAGTTCGGCCGGTGACCCGACGGCGGCGACCGTGTAGGGCGAGAAGACCGGCTGGTTGTCCACGAGCATCGCTCCCCCGGCCTGCCGGACCGTGACACCGGGACCGACCCGTACCCCGTTGATCGCGACGGCCTCGGCCCCGCCGGCCCAGAGGGCGTTGACGACCGACTGCAGGTCGCGGTCGAGGATCACCGAGGTGCTGCGGGCGCGGTCCTTCTCCGCGGAGTCCGTCAGGTCGGGACGCGAGGTCGGATCGGCGAGGGTGACTGTGATGCCGGGGCCGCGCACGGGAGCCGCGGCGGCGGCCTCCTCGGCTCGGGCGAGCCGGTCGAGCACCGCCGCACCCTGTTCGTCGTCGGCGAGCACCTCGATGCGGCGCTGTTCCACCTGGGTGGCCACGTCGTCGCGGGTGGCCGCAAGTACGTCGTTGCGGTCCTCGGCGGTGCGGACGGTGGCGAGGATCTCGTTGCGTGCCTGGTCGGTACCGGATTCCCGCTCGATGTTCTGGGCGTAGGCCACTCCGAGGACGAGTCCGGCGAGCAGGCCACCGAGGACCAGCCAGAGCCCGATGCCGACCCGGCTGGGCCGGGCGTGGCCGGCGGCGCGGTCGTGCGCCGCGGCCGCGTAGCCGGGGTCGAGGTGGTCCTCGAGAAGCGCCTTGAGCAGCGACGGCACGGGGTTGCGGCGGATCTGCTCCCAGTTGCGGCTCATTCGGTGGCAGGCCCTCCCGGGGTGGGTACCGCACGGGCCGTCCGCACCGCCTGCGACAGGTAGAGCACGCCCGTCCACACGTAGAGGGCAGTACCCCAGAGGAGGGCGGCCCACCCCGCGGGCGCGAGGACGCCGGCCGCGGCGGGAAGCGCTTCCGCGGCCAGCAGGAGCGGCAACGCGAACATCAGCAGGAAGGTGGCGCCCTTACCCAGGTACAGCACCTCCGGGGGCGGCAGGCCACGGCGACGGTAGACGGCCAGGGTCGGAGCGAGGACCAGCTCCCGGCCGATCAGAACCACGGCGATCCACCACGGCACTATGCCGCGGGCCACCAGGGCGAGGAGGGTGGTGACGACGTAGAGGCGGTCGACGAGCGGATCCAGCACCGCGCCGAGCCGCGAGGCCTGGTCGAGCAGCCGCGCGAGTTTGCCGTCGGCCCAGTCGGTGATTCCGCTGAGCATGAGGACCGCAAGCGCCCATCCGTCGGCGTGCCGGACGAGGACCAGATAGAGGAAGATCGGGATGCCGACCAGGCGGACGACGCTCAACACGTTGGGGACGGTGACGATGCGGTCGGATCGAGCCGGCGCACCGGCCGTCGTCGCGTCGTTCATCGTCCGTCCTGTCGTTCGGGTGGGGTCGGTTCCGACAGCCTTGCACACGCCTCGTCGCCGCCGGCCGGCCGACTCGTCACCTCCACGCGAACACGGGCTGTTCCAGGTCGTCGATGCGGGTGCTGCGACGGTGGAGCACGACTTCCCGGAACTGGTACACCACCGCCGCGGTGGGGGCGTGGACGAGATGTCCCCGGAACGGCCACTGGATCACCGGCTTGTCCGATTCCGGTATGGCAACGAACCGGGGTTCGCTGTCGAGCTCGGATGCGGTGACGGCATAGAGTGCGGCCACCTCGTCGGGGTTGGGCACGAGATCGTCGATCGCGGCATCCGCCCAGACGACGTACGGGGAGATGACGTAACCCGAGCGGGTGATGTAGTCGTCGAGGCGGCCGAGAATGCCGCCGGGGTCGGTTCGCAGGCCGAGTTCCTCGTGCAGCTCGCGCAGCGCGGCCACCTCGGGTGTCTCCCCGTCGTCGAGACGTCCGCCCGGCAGGGCGAACTGGCCGGGGTGCGCTCGCAGACGGGTCGGGCGGCGGGTGAGCGGCACGACAGGGTTGCCGTGCCCGTCGTCGAGTACGGCGACGACCACCGCCGCGTGACGCCGGCCTTCCAGCGGCAGGGAGCGGGGTTCGAACGCGGCGAGCGCCGACCCGATCTCGGTCGGGTCCAAGGGGTTCGGGACGGTCATTGCGTCGACATTAGGGGGTGGGTACTGCGATTCTGCGCATGGATCGCCGAATCGGTCCGCCCCGTGGGTCCACCCGGTGCATAGTTGTCCGAGGAAACGAACGGATCCCAGGGGTACACGAGGACGTGAGCATGCAGCGCACCACCCGACCGATGGCCGAGGTCCGCCGGGGAGTCGCGGACCGGGTGGTGGGCCGGGCCCGGGAAACCGACCTCCTGCTCGCTGCCATCGGCGCGGGGCGCGACGTGCTGCTCGAGGGGCCACCGGGCACCAGCAAGTCCACCCTGCTCGGCGCCATCACCGCCGAGCTCGGCAGTCCGCTGATGTTCGTCGAGGGGAACGCCGATCTCACGCCGGCACGCCTGGTCGGCTATCACGATCCGGCACGGGTGCTGTCGGAGGGCTACCACGAGGACAACTTCGTGCCCGGCCCGCTGGTGGCGGCGATGCGGGCCGGCGGGGTGCTCTACCTCGAAGAGTTCAACCGCTCGCCCGAGGACACACTGAACAGCCTGCTGACCGCGATGGCGGAGCGGCGGATCACGGTGCCGCGGGTGGGCACGGTCGAGGCCGATCCGGCGTTCCGCGTGGTGGCCTCGATGAACCCGTTCGACAACATCGGCACCGTCCGGTTGTCGATGAGCGTGCACGACCGGTTCTGCCGGCTGGCGGTGGACTATCAGGACACGCAGGCCGAACGTGAGATCGTCGTCCGGCGCACCGGGTGCGGGTCGGCGCGGCTCGTCGCCGACGCGGTAGCCCTCACCCGCGCCACGCGCGGGCACCCTGACCTGCGCGGCGGGTCCAGCGTCCGCGGCGCGATCGACCTGACGCTGGTCGCGATGCAGCTGATCGACATGCGGGACGTGCGCGGCGAGCTGCCGGACTCGGCCGACCCGCCGCGCGATCTGCCGCCGGACTACACCGGCGCCGTGCTCGACGCCCTGCTGGTGGCTTTGTCCGGGCGGATCGCGGTGGACGAGGTCGCCGAGACCACACCCGAGGCGGTGTTGCGGGAGATCTGGCAGGACCACTTCCTCCTTCGCCCCAGCTCCGCGGCCCCCGGTTGAAGAGCCGTCCCCGCGGACGGCCCCGTGCACCGGCGCGCCCAGCGTCACTCCACCGGTCGGGGAAAGCCGTTCCGGCGCAAGCCGAAGCAGCTGTCGACGGCTCCGACGCTGTACGAGAACCGAGGCAGCGGCCAGGGTTTGGCGATGGTCGGCGGTCCGCATCGTCAGGGGCGCAGCCCCGGAACGGGTCCCGGTGCGGGTCCCGGGATGACCGACGAGCCGGCCGAGGTGCTGACACTGGGCGAACTCGATGCGTCGGGCCCTGCCGGCGACGCCGAGGTCCGACGCCGGGCCCGCGAGATCGCTGCGCGCCTGTCCGTGCCGCGCCCGCGGCACCGTCGCCTGCCTCGGCGGGGCGTCGGCAGACTGCGAACCCTGCCGTATCAGGACGGCGCCGAGGAACTCGATCTCGACCGCACCGTCGAAGTGCTCGCGGAGGACCCGCTCGCGCGGTCGACCGATCTGGTGATGCGGGACCGGATCCGCGACCGCCGGAAGGTGGTGCTGGTCGTCGACATCTCCGGGTCGATGCGCGGCGAACGCATCCGCACCGCCGCGGCCGCGGTGGGTGCCGTGGCCGGCGAGCTCGGCCACGACGATCTGGCGGTGGTGGCGTTCTGGTCCGAAGCCGCCGTGCTCAGCGCTCTCGGTGAGCCGGTCTCCCCGGCCCGGCTCGTGGACCTGCTGCTCCGGATCCCGAGCAAGGGTCTGACGAACGTCGGCTTCGCGCTCGAGGTGGCGGCGCGTCAGCTCCGGGACGTACCCGCCGACGAGGGACGGGTGCTGTTGCTGTCCGATTGTGTGCACAATGCCGGGCCCGATCCGCGGACCGCCGCCTCCCGGCTCCCCCGGCTCGACGTGCTCGCCGACATCTCCGGCGAACACGATCTGCTCACCGCCCGCGATCTCGCTCATGCCGGCCGTGGGCTGGCCCTGCCGATCCGGGGCCACCGCGACGTCGCTGCGGCCATCTCCCGCGCGTTCGGCGCCTGACTGTGCGCGGTGTCTCTTGGGGGGTTTCGGTGAGAAGCGTGGAGTCGTGATGAAATTCGGAAAATATTTATGTTCCGTACTGGTCGGATTATGCAAGCCGGACTTGGGTGCGCCGAGCGGTCTTCTTCTTGAAATTATTGTGTTCCGTTTGCTTCGAATTCGGATGCGGCGGTGTCAGCGGGGCCCGCGCCCCTCCCCTCTCGTGCCCGAGGGGGCACCGCTCGGAACGGGCGGGAGAACCGCGCCGTCGTGGCTCGCTCATCGCGCCCGGTCCACGTCCACGCACAGGATCGCCGAGTCGCTCAGGGGCTTCCCAGGTACAACCGCCCGGCATGCTCGACGACGCCCGTCACCTCGCCGAAGGGCACATCCCGGCACCCGAAGTCGTGCAGCAGCCGACCGTCCTCCCCCA
>NZ_PCZU01000048.1:0-21682 GCF_002887785.1 Rhodococcus sp. ENV425 | reverse complement strand
CCGGCAGCCGCCACAACGCCCGGCGTACCACGGGTCAGCTGCCTCCGAGCCGGTCGAGGACACCATTGCGGGGCGCAACCATCGCCACCCACAGCCGGCCGCCGCGCGCCCGGGAGACGTTGTCCGGCATTCCCGGAAGGTTCGTCATCAGCGGCCGCGGGGCGTGGGGGCACGGATCGGCAGTCCGGTCAGGCAGTAACCGCCGGTTTCGGCGAACAGGACAGTGGATTCGTCCTCCGTGAGAGTGATGCCATTCGGGAAGTGGAGCCGGTCGAGTACGACAGGGACCGAACCGTCCGGGTCACGGCGCAGCAGCCGGCCGCTGCCGCGGTGCTCGGGCAGGGCGCCCACGTAGTGGTCCAGACCGTGGCGGGTGTGGACCGGGTGGGCCCCGCGCCGCCCGCGTTCAGCTCTCCAGGCGCTTCTTCAGACCGGTGAGCGTACTGTCGACCAGGCCCTTGATCACCCGATTCCGCAGGAAACCGGGTAGCGGCAGGTTGTGGTGGATGGTCAGCTCGTACGTGACGGAGGTGCTGGCCGGACCGACCGCGTCGAGTTGGTAGCGCCCTTCCTGCCCGGTCTGCAGGCGTCCTTGGAGCATCGACCAGCTCATGCCGTCGTCGCGGTGCCGGTAGGTCAGGGTGTAGCTGTCGGTACCGACGGTGGCCGACGCCTTGAACCGGGCGGTGCGCGGCAATCCGGTCTCCTCGTCGACCTCGAGCACCTCGGCCTCGAGGATCTCGGGGATCCACTCGGTCTGGCTCTCGAGGTCACGGATGGTCGCGAGCACGGTGCCCAAGGGCGCCTCGACCTGGACGGTCTTGGTGGCGCTGTCAGTGGGCATGCTCGCCGTCCCCGTAGTAGCCGAGCCGGAGCAGGGTGGTGATCTCGCTGATCAGCGGCATCCGCGGGTTGGTGCGGTTGCTCAGGTCCTGGAACGCGGTCATCGCCAGCTCCGGCAGGGCGGCGAGGAACTCGTCCTCCGCGATGCCGATCTCCTTCAGGGTGCGCGGCACCCCCATGCGGCGGAGCAGGTCCTCGACACCCTGGAAGAGCCGGCGGCGGCTCTCCTCGGGTTCGTGCCCCCCGAAGACGATCCGCCCGAGCTGAGCGTACTTCTCGGGCGCGACGTACGCGGAGTAGCCCGGGGCCGGCATGAACTTGGTCGGCAGGCTGGCGTTGTAGCGCAGGGTGTGGGGCAGGAACACGCCGTTCACCCGGCCGTGGGCGATGCCGAACCTGGCGCCGACGGAGTGCGCGAGGGCGTGGTTCGTGCCGACGAAGGCGTTCGAGAAGGCGAGTCCGGCAAGAGTGGCGGCATTGGACATGTCGGTGCGGGCGGACAGATCGTTCGGGTCGTCGTACACCCGCGGCAGCGCCTCGAAGATCAGGCGCGCGGCCTGGACACAGAACGCATCGGTGTAGGGCGAGGCGAAGATGGAGGCTACCGCTTCCAGCGCGTGGGTCAGCGCGTCGATGCCGGTGTCGACGGTCAGGGTGCGCGGCATCGAGAGGGTGAGCATCGGGTCCACCACCGCCATATCCGGAACCAGCGAGTAGTCGACGAGGGTCTCCTTGCGGCCGGCGACGGTGAGGACGGCCGCGGGTGAGACCTCCGATCCGGTGCCGGCGGTCGTGGGGATTGCCACCAGCCGCAGCTTGTGTGGATCCTGCGGGTATTCCGCCATGCGCTTGCGGGGGTCGAGAAACGGCAGCGTCAGCTCCGCGAGATCCTTCTCCGGGTGTTCGTAGAACAACCGGATCGCTTTCGCCGCGTCGATCACCGACCCACCGCCGATGGCGATGAGCAGGTCCGGCGGGTACCCCTCGAGCAGCGCAACGCCGCGGCGGATGGTGGCCTCGTCCGGTTCCGGTTCGACCTCGCTGAACACCTTGATGTGCTCCGCGCGCAGGTGGGCGCGGAGCTCGTCGACGACTCCCCGCTGTTCGCTCAACGCGTCGGTGACGACCACAACGCTCGTACACGGGACCTCGCGGAGGTTCTCGAGGGCACCGGCATTGAAGTAGGTGTTGGAGGGCACGCGGAACCACTGCGGCGGGGTGCGCCGGTGCGCGACGGTCTTGATGTTGAGCAGCTGCTGGTAGTTGACGTTCTCGGTGGTGCTCGATCCGCCCCAAGTGCCGCAACCCAGGGAGAAGGTGGGGGTGAGGTTGTTGTAGATCCCGCCGAGCGCGCCGACCGCGGTGGGGGCGTTGACGAGGATCCGTCCGGTGCGCACGGCCAGACCGTAGGCGTCGATGACCGCCGGATCGGTGGCGTAGATGGCGGAGGTGTGGCCGAGGCCGCCGTGTTCGGTGACGAGCACGGCGGCGTCGATGCCGTGCTGGACGTCGCGGGCGCGCACGAGACCGAGGACGGGCATAAGCTTCTCCTGCACCAGAGGGTGCGCGGCGAGCTGGTCGAGGTCGGAGGGCAACGGCGCCAGGAGCACCTTGACCGCTGGATCCACGGTGAAGCCCGCGCGGGCGGCTAGTTCGGGAGCCTGCTGGCCGAGAGCGGCGAGGTTGACCTTGTCGCCGCAGCCGAAGGCGAATTCGGCCACCGCGGCGGCCTGCTCGTCCGTGAGTACGTGCGCCCCCATCCGCTCGAACTCGGCGACGGTGGCGTCGTAGATCTCGTCGTCGATGATGCAGGTCTGTTCGGCGGGGCAGATCACGGAGGCATCGAAGGTCTTCGAGATGAGGATGTCGACGACGGCGCCCTTGATGTCGGCCGTGCGGTGCAGATAGATGGGGGCGTTGCCGGGTCCCACGCCGAGCGCGGGTTTGCCGGCCGCGTTGGCGAGGGAGACGATCTTCTGCCCGCCGGTGACCCAGATGAAGTCGACCCGAGGATGCTTGAACAGGTAGTGGGTGACCTCGTGGGCGGCGTCGGGAATGACCTGCAGCGCGCCGGGGGGCATACCGGCCGCTTCGGCTGCCGCACGCAGGATCTCGACCGTGCGTTCGCACGACCGCACGGCGAAGGGCGAGGGCCGGAAGATGACGGCGTTGCGGGTCTTTGCCGCGACGATCGCCTTGTACAGCACCGTGGAGGTGGGGTTGGTGACCGGGGTGATCGCCAGGACCACGCCGATGGGTTCGGCGACGCGGACGATGCTGCGCTCGACGTCCTCCTCGATCACGCCCACGGACTTCTTGTCCTTGAGGTAGTCGTAGAGGAACTCGGTGGCCACGTAGTTCTTGACGACCTTGTCCTCGAAGACGCCGAATCCGGTCTCCTCGATCGCCACCGATGCCAGTTCCGCGGCCGCCCGGATGCCGGCCTGCGCCATGGCTTCGACGATCGCGTCGACCTGTTGCTGGTCGAGGGTGCGGAACTCGGCCGCCGCGGTGGTCGCCGTGTCGACGACCGCGTCGATCTGCTCGTGCCGGACCGGGCCGGTGTCGACGGCGGGAGTCGCCTCCGCCGTGGCGGCGTCGCCGGTGCTGTTGGTGGCCTGGGATTCGGTGCCGATCCGGGTTTCGGTCATGTTGTCTCCTCGGACTGGAGATGCCCGTCGCGCCTCGGTGTGGCCGCGGCTCCTGTTCGCGACAGTACTCGCGGCTCGAGGTGTTGACTGCGGTCTTTGGACCCTGACCGTGGGCCTTTCGCGGAGCTGCCGCTGCCGCACCCTGGGCGGCTGGTTCCGGGGTGGGCCGGAGCGGCACGGCAGTCCTGGAACCGGGCCGCGGAGGGTGGCCCGCACGCGAACGAGGCGGTCCCGGGGAATTCGGGACCGCCTCGTCGTGGGTCGGGCTGACAGGATTTGAACCTGCGACCACTTGACCCCCAGTCAAGTGCGCTACCAAGCTGCGCCACAGCCCGTCCGCGCTCTCGTCGAGCGCTCGTTGAGATTACAACAGGGACGGACCGATTCACCAATCGCCTGGTCAGGACCGTTTCGGGTGCTACTTGCCGCGGCGGTCCCGTTTCTCGCGCACGCGCACGGAGATCCGCACCGGGCTGCCCTCGAAGCCGAACTCCTCGCGCAGCCGCCGCTCGAGGAATCGGCGGTAGCCGGCCTCGAGGAAGCCGGTGGTGAACAGCACGAACGTCGGCGGCCGGGTGCCGGCCTGGGTGGCGAACAGTACCCGCGGCAGGCGGCCGCCGCGCATCGGCGGCGGAGTCGCGGCGACGACCTCCTTGAGCCAGGTGTTGAGCCGGCCGGTGGAGATGCGCTTGTCCCAGGACTCGAGGGCGGTCTCCATGGCCGGCACGAGCTTCTGCACGGCTCGGCCGGTCTTGGCGGAGATGTTGACGCGCGCCGCCCACGGCACGCGCAGCAGATCGCGTTCGATCTCCCGGCTCAGCTCGTAGCGGCGATCCTCGTCGACGAGGTCCCACTTGTTGAAGGCGATGACGAGGGCGCGGCCCGCGTCGGCGACCATCGAGATCACCCGTTGGTCCTGCTCGGTGATGGGCTCGGAGGCGTCGATCAGCAGCACCGCCACCTCCGCGGCCTCGATGGCGCCGCGGGTGCGCAGCGAGGCGTAGAACTCGGCCCCGGAGGCGGTGTTGACGCGCTTGCGCAGGCCGGCGGTGTCGACGAACCGCCAGGTCTTTCCGCCGAGCTCGACGAGGGAGTCCACCGGGTCGACCGTCGTGCCGGCGACGTTGTGCACCACCGACCTTTCGTCGCCGGCCAGCTTGTTGAGCAGGCTGGACTTGCCGACGTTGGGCTTGCCGACCAGCGCGACACGACGCGGGCCTCCCCCGCCGGTGCCTTCGCGCGGGGTCTGCGGCAGCACCGAGAGCAGCTCGTCGAGCAGGTCCCCGGTGCCGCGACCGTGGGTGGCCGACACCGAGTACGGCTGCCCCAGGCCCAGCGACCACAGGGCGGCCGCTTCGGACTCGACGCGGTCGTCGTCGACCTTGTTCGCGACGAGCAGCACCGGCGTCTTGGAGCGGCGCAGGACCCTGGCGACCGCCTCGTCGACGGCGGTGGCGCCGACGGTCGCGTCGACGACGATCAGGATCGCGTCGGCTGTGCGCATCGCAATCTCCGCCTGCCGCGCGACGGACTGTTGCAGGCCCTTCGCGTCGGGCTCCCAGCCGCCGGTGTCCTGCACCATGAATCGGCGGCCGTTCCAGTTGGCCTCGTACGAGACGCGGTCGCGGGTCACGCCCGGCACGTCCTCGACGACCGCTTCGCGGCGGCCGATGATGCGGTTGACCAGGGTCGACTTGCCGACGTTGGGTCGTCCGACCACGGCGACGGTCGGCACGGGCACGAACTCCTCGAGTTCGTCGTCCCCGACGAGCTCGAGGTCCCAGTCCGCTTCCTCCGACCAGGTGCCGTCGCCGGCGAATTCCGTCACATCCTCGCTCACAGGGTCGCTCCCGTCTGCTCGGCGACCACGGCGGCGAGCGCGGCGATCACTTCGTCGATGTCCATGTCGCTCGTGTCGACGACGACCGCGTCGTCCGCCGCGCGCAGCGGGGAGACCGCGCGGGTGGAGTCGAGGTGGTCGCGGCGCTGCACCGCAGCGAGCACCGCCTCGTAGTCGTCGCCGCGGCCTTCGGCGATGTTCTGCCGGTTGCGCCGCTGTGCCCGGGCCTCGGCGGAGGCGGTGAGGTAGATCTTCACATCCGCGTCGGGGAACACGACGGTGCCGATGTCGCGCCCCTCGACGACGATGTGCCCGGCGTCGCGGCCGATGCTCTGCTGCGCTGCGACGAGGGCCTGACGCACCGCGGGGACGGCGGAAACGGCGGAGACGGCGCCGGTGACCTCGCCGCCGCGGATGATCTCGCGGACGTCCTCCCCGGCGAGCCGGATGTCCTCGACTTCCGGGTCGGTGCCGATCGACCAGGGCAGGGACGCGGTGGCGGCGGCGATGGCGGCGGGATCGGTCAGGTCCGCCCCCGCTCGCAGGGCGTGCAGGGTCGCGACCCGGTACATGGCGCCGGTATCGAGATAGGCGGCGCCGAGGCGGCGGGCGAGCCGCTTGGAGACGGTGGACTTGCCGGTGCCGGACGGGCCGTCCATGGCGACGATCAGGGAGCTCACAGGCCCACCGCCTGGTAGAGGCCGCCGACTTCCTTGCGGCCGAGCACCCGCAGGGTGCCGGGTCGCTGGTCGCCGAGCGCGACGGGTCCGATGTCGGTGCGCACCAGGCGGATCACGGGGTGGCCGACGGCGTCGAGCAGGCGGCGCACGATGTGCTTGCGGCCCTCGTGCAGTTCGAGGCGGACGAGGGACTGGCCCTCGTTTACCTGCAGGAGCGCGAAGGAATCGACCTTGGCGGGGCCGTCGTCGAGTTCGACGCCGGCGCGCAGCTGCTTGCCGATACCGCGCGGGAGGACGCCCTTGACGGTGGCGAGGTAGGTCTTGGTCACCTCGTAGGAGGGGTGCATGAGCCGGTGGGCGAGCTCGCCGTCGTTGGTGAGCAGCAGCAGCCCTTCGGTGTCGGCGTCGAGCCGGCCGACGTGGAAGAGGCGTTGTCCGGCGGCGACGCGTTCGGAGACGATGTCGCCGACGCAGGGGCGGCCGAGGTCGTCGGACATGGTGGACTGCCAGCCGCGCGGCTTGTTGAGCACGAGGTGGACGAGGTCCTTGTTGACGACGACGCGCACGCCGTCGACGCGGACGACGGCGTTCTCGGGGTCCACGCGCAGGCCCTGTTCGGTGACGATGGAGCCGTCGACCTCGACGCGGCCGGCGGCGATGAGTTCCTCGGCGGCGCGGCGGGACGCCACTCCGGCCTGGGCGAGGACCTTCTGCAGGCGCATGCCTTCGCCGGCGGGCAGTTGGGGGCGCTCGGCGGCGTGCTGGTGCCGGGCGGGTTTGGCGTTGCTGATCTTGGGGAGGGCCGCCGGTCGCTGGGCCTGGGGCTTGGGGGCGGCGGGACGGCCGCGCTTGTTGAGCGGGGTGTCGCCCTTGCGGTGTGCCTTCTTGGGCGTGGCCGCGCGGGCGGCGGGTTCGCCCCGTCGTTCGCGCGGGGGGTTCCCCGCGCGGGAGGTGGTCTTTCTGCGGTCCGGTGTGCCATCACGGCGAGCGGGCTTGTGCACTTTTTTCCTGTCTCAATCGGGATCGAACGGCGCGGGCGAGGTGGACTCGGTGCGCGGGTTCCTTCCCATTCTCGCAAATCGTGGGTCGGCCTCGAGACTTTCGCTGATGTCGTCGATCACATCGACGTCCGGGAGCAGCGGCGCGAGGGGCGGCAGGTCCTGCAGGGAGGCCAGGCCGAGGCGTTCGAGGAACAGTTCGGTGGTGACGTAGCGGGTGCCGCCGGTCTCGGGGTCGGTGCCGTCCTCGGCGATCAGGTCGCGGGCCAGGAGGGTGCGCATGACGCCGTCGACGTTGACGCCACGGACGGCGCTGACGCGGGCGCGGGTGACGGGCTGGCGATAGGCGACGACGGCGAGGGTTTCGAGGGCGGCACGGGTGAGCTTGGTGCGGGCGCCGCCCTGCAGGAGCCGTTCGACGTACGGGGCGTAGTCACGGCGGGTGTAGAAGCGCCAGCCGTCGCCGGCGTAGCGCAGGTCGATGCCCGAGCCGCGCGCGTCGAGGTCGGCCGCCATGCGGTGCAGGGTGGTCTCGACGCGGGTGGCGGTGACGCCGATCGCGTCGGCGAGCTGGGCGTTGGGGGCGGGGGTGTCGACGACGAGGAGCAGCGCCTCGAGGGCGGCGGCGAGTTCGTCGTCGGTCATCTCGAGCAGTTCGGCGTCGAGTCCGCGCGGGTCGGGGTCCGGCGTGTCGCTGCTCACCCGTAGTCCTCCTCGAATGTGGTGACGGCGTCGTCGTTCTCGCCGGTCCAGGCCACCTGGAGCGGCCCGAGCGGCTCGGGTTGGTCGAAGGTGACGGCTCGTTCGCGGTAGAGCTCGAGCAGCGCGAGGAACCGGGCGACGATCTGCAGGCTGTTGTCGCATTCGGCGACGAGTTGGCCGAAGGTGGCCCAGGTGCCGGCGCCGTGGGCGCGCAGCAGGGTGAGCAGGCGGGCGGCCTGCTCGGGGACGGAGACCCGGGGGGTGTGGAGATGGTCGAGGCCGACGCGGGGTGGCGGCTTGGGCCGGAAGGCGGCGGCGGCGATCTCGGCGAACCGGGCCGCGTCGACGCCGAGGACGACCTCGGGCACCAGGTTCTCGTACTGCGGTTCGAGCGAGACCGCGCGTGGGTAGCGGCGCAGGGCGGCGGCTTCGAACTCGGCGAACAGGTCGGCGATCTGTTTGAAGGCGCGGTATTGCAGCAGGCGGGCGAAGAGCAGGTCGCGGGCCTCGAGCAGGGCGAGGTCCTCGGGGTCGTCGACGTCGCCGGAGGGCAGGAGGCGGGCGGCCTTGAGGTCGAGCAGGGTCGCGGCGACGACGAGGAACTCGGTGGTCTGGTCGAGTCCCATCTCGGGGCCGAGGGCGCGGGTGTAGGCGATGAACTCGTCGGTGACCTCGTGCAGGGCGACCTCGGTGACGTCGAGGCGGTGCTGGGAGATCAGGGTGAGCAGCAGGTCGAAGGGGCCCTCGAAGTTGCGCAGCCGTACCTGGAAGCCCGCGGGGGGCGGGGCGGGGCGGGCAGGGTCGGGCGCGGCCGGGCCGGGGGTGTCGACGGTCACGGGCTATCGGCCGGAGCGGTGGATCACTTCGCGGGCCAGGGCCCGGTAGGACTCGGCGCCGGCGGACTTCGGCGCCCAGGTGGTGATGGGTTCTCCGGCGACGCTGGTCTCGGGGAACCGGACGGTGCGGGCGATGACGCTGTCGTAGACGAGGTCGCCGAAGACCTCGACGACCCGGGACATCACCTCGCGGGCGTGCAGGGTGCGCGAGTCGAACATGGTCACGAGGATCCCGGCGAGGCTGAGCTTGGGGTTGAGCCGGTCGCGCACCTTGTCGACGGTGTCGTTGAGCAGGGCCAGTCCGCGGAGGCTGAAGTACTCGCATTCCATCGGGATGATCACCGCGTCGGCGCAGGCAAGGGCGTTGACGGTGAGCAGGCCGAGGGACGGCTGGCAGTCGACGAGGATGTAGTCGTAGCGGTCGAGGACGGGGTACAGGGCGCGGCCGAGGGCTTGTTCGCGGCCGACCTCGGAGACGAGCTGGATCTCGGCGGCGGACAGGTCGATGTTGCTGGGCAGCAGGTCCAGTCCTTCGACGCGGGTGTGCAGCAGTACGTCGTCGACGGAGACGCCGCGTTCGACGAGGAGGTTGTGCACGGTCAGGTCGAGGTCGTGGTGGGCGACACCGAGACCGGCGGACAGGGCGCCCTGCGGGTCGAGGTCGACGAGCAGGACGCGGCGGCCGTATTCGGCGAGGGAGGCACCGAGGTTGATGGTCGAGGTGGTCTTGCCGACCCCGCCCTTCTGGTTGCACATCGCGATGATCTTCGCGGGCCCATGGCTGGGCAGCGGCTGCGGTTCCGGGACGTGCCGGCGGGGCCGGCCGGTGGGGCCGAGCTCGGCCTCGGGTTCCGCGGTGTGGGTGTGCTCCGGGCCGGCGTGTGCCGCGTCGGCGCCGGGGCGGCCGTGGAGCAGGGCGTGCTGTGCTGCCGGCGCTGTGTCCGCTGCGGGCGGTTGTGGTGTCCCCACTATCCCCTGCTCCCCCTGTCCTGCTCGCTCGGCTGTCGGATCAACGCTACCGCTTCGGGTGGTGCGATGGCGCCGTGGACACGCCCTGCCGTCGCGGGCGCTATCGAGCGCGGGGGTGGGCCCCGGCCCACACCTCGCGCAGCGCACCGGCTGTGACCTGCGTGTAGATCTGTGTGGTGGTCACCGAGGCATGGCCGAGCAGTTCCTGCACCACGCGCACGTCGGCGCCGCCGTCGAGGAGGTGGGTGGCGAAGGAGTGGCGCAGGGTGTGCGGGGAGACGGCGGCGGTGACCCCGGCGCGGGTGGCGGCGGTCTGCAGCACCTGCCAGGCGCTCTGCCGGGACAGGCGGCCGCCGCGGGCGTTGAGGAACAGTGCGGGGGTGCGGCCGGTGGCCAGCGCGGGCCGGCCCCGCACGAGATAGGCGTCGACGGCGGCCAGGGCGGGCCGGCCGACCGGCACGACGCGTTGCTTGCCGCCCTTGCCGCGCAGGAGCACCGACCGGTTGGTGGTGTCGAGGTCGTCGACGTCGAGGCCGACGGCCTCGGAGATGCGTGCCCCGGTGGAGTACAGCAGTTCGAGCAGCGCCCGGTCGCGCAGGTCACGCGGCCCGTCGGCGCTGGTGCCCGCGGAGCCGAGGATGGCCAGCACGTCGGCGACGGACAGGGCCTTGGGCAGGCGCCGGCCCGCGGCGGGGGGTTTGACGGCGCGGGCGACGTCGACGGGGGTGCGGCCTTCGGTGGTGGCGAAGCGGTGCAGTCCGCGCACGGCGACGAGGGCGCGGGCGGCGGAGCTGGCCGCGAGGGCGGGCCTGCCGCGGTCGGGGTCGCCTCGGCGCAGCGCGGTGACGAAGTCGCCGACGTGCTCTTCGCGGACGTCGGCGAGGTCGTCGATGCCGCGGTCGGTGAGGTGGTCGAGGTAGCGGGTGAGGTCGCGCCGGTAGGACGCCAGGGTGTTGGGGGCGGCGCCGCGCTCGACGGTGAGGTGGTCGAGGTAGGCGTCGAGCTGGCGGGCGAGCACCGCGTCAGTTCCCGTCGCGCTTGGTGCGCAGCAGGGCGCGGGGCCGGTCGGGCCACTCGGCCTCGGCGGGGCGCAGGGCGCCCGCATCGCGGCGGGTGGCGGCGAGGGCGAGGATCCCCGACACGGCGGTGGCGTTGACGATCCGGCCGCCGAGCACCATGGCGACGGCCTCGTCGACGGGGACGCGGCGGATCTCGAGGTCCGCCTCCTCGTGTTCGGGGTCGGGCCGGTCGGCCTCGGACAGGCCCCGGGCCGCGTACACGCGCACGGCCTCGTCGGTGAATCCCGGCGAGAGGGCGAGGTCGACGAGCAGGTCCCAGCGGGCGGCGGCCAGGCCGGTCTCCTCGGCGAGTTCCCGGCGGGCCGCGTCGAGCGGGTCCTCGCCGGGCGCGTCGAGCAGCCCGGCGGGCAGCTCCCAGAGGCGGTGGCCGAGCGGGTGGCGGTACTGGTGGATCAGGATCAGCCGGTCCTGCTCGTCGACCGCGGCGATCGCGACGGCGCCGTGGTGTTCGACCACCTCCCGTTCGGCCTCGTGCCCGTCGGGCATGGCGACCCGGTCCACACGCAGCGACACGATCGCGCCGGTGTAGATCCGGCGCGTGGACAGCGTCCGGAACTCGTGTCGCTGCGTCACGGTCGGCTACTTGCCGCCGGCGGTGGCGTTCTCGGACGTGGTGACCACCGCGTCGCCGCCGTCCACGTCGACCTCGTCCGCGTCGTCGCCGTGCACGTCCACGGGCAGGCGCTCGGCGGCCTTGTACCGCAGCGCGGCTGCGATGAACGCGGAGAACAGCGGGTGCGGGCGGGTGGGGCGGCTCTTGAGCTCGGGATGCGCCTGGGTGGCCACGAAGAACGGGTGCAGGTCGGCGGGGTACTCGACGAACTCGACGAGATGCCCGTCCGGGGAGGTGCCCGAGAACCTCAGGCCCGACTTGGCGATCCGGTCGCGGTAGGCGTTGTTGACCTCGTAGCGGTGGCGGTGCCGCTCGGAGACCTGCTCGCCGCCGTAGGCGCGGGCGACGACCGAGCCCTTGGCGAGTACGGCCGGGTAGGCGCCGAGCCGCATCGTGCCGCCGAGATCGGCCTCGCCGGCGACGGCCTGCTCCTGATCGGCCATCGTGGAGATCACCGGATGGGTGGTGTCGGGATCGAACTCGGCGGAGTTCGCGTCGGTGATGCCCACCGAGCGGGCCGCCTCGATGACCACGCACTGCAGGCCCAGGCACAGGCCGAGCAGCGGGATCTTGCGGGTGCGGGCGTAGCGGATCGCGCCGAGTTTGCCCTCGATGCCGCGGATGCCGAAGCCTCCGGGGATCAGGACCGCGTCCACGTCGCCGAGCGCGGCCTGGGCGCCGGCCTCGGTCTCGCAGTCGTCGGAGGGCACCCAGCGGATGTCGACCTTGGCGCGGTGCGCGAAACCACCGGCGCGCAGCGCCTCGGTGACCGACAGGTAGGCGTCGGGCAGGTCGACGTACTTGCCGACGAGCGCGACCCGCACGGTCTCACGCGGCTGGTGCACCCGGTCGAGCAGGTCGCCCCACACGGTCCAGTCCACGTCGCGGAACGGCAGGCCGAGCTGGCGGACGACGTAGGCGTCGAGTCCTTCGCGGTGCAGGACCTTGGGGATGTCGTAGATCGACGGGGCGTCGGGGCAGGAGATGCAGCCGTCGACGTCCACGTCGCACATCAGCGCGATCTTCGCCTTGAGGGCGGCGGGGACCTCCCGATCGCAGCGCAGCACCAGCGCGTCGGGCTGGATGCCGATGTTGCGCAGCGCCGCCACCGAGTGCTGGGTGGGCTTGGTTTTCAGCTCACCCGACGGGGCCAGATAGGGCACGAGGGAGACGTGCAGGAAGAAGACGTTGCCGCGGCCGACGTCGTGACGGACCTGACGGGCCGCCTCGAGGAACGGCTGGGACTCGATGTCGCCGACGGTGCCACCGATCTCGGTGATGATCACGTCGGGAACGTTGCCGTCCTTGTCGGGGCCGGCCATCGCCATGATCCGGTTCTTGATCTCGTCGGTGATGTGCGGGATCACCTGGACGGTGTCGCCGAGGTATTCGCCGCGCCGCTCCTTGGCGATGACCGTGGAGTAGATCTGGCCGGTGGTGACGTTGGCGGCGGCGTTGAGATCGCGGTCGAGGAAGCGTTCGTAGTGGCCCACGTCCAGGTCGGTTTCGGCGCCGTCCTCGGTGACGAAGACCTCGCCGTGCTGGAAGGGGTTCATGGTGCCGGGGTCGACGTTCAGGTAGGGGTCGAGCTTCTGCATGGTCACGCGCATGCCGCGCGCGGTGAGAAGAGCGCCCAGGCTCGATGCCGTCAGCCCCTTGCCCAGTGAGGAGGCGACGCCCCCGCTGACGAAGATGTGCTTGGTGGCGGTACGCGAGTGGCGTGACTGTGGCAAAGAAGCTCCCGTGACGTCTGGTGCAGGACTTCGGACTGATGACGGAACTGCTGGGGCCTGCACGACCCACGGAACTTCACGGTAACACCTGTCGTGGGTCCCGCGTGCACGACTCGCCCGGATCGGACGGGGATCACACCGTTCGCCGCGCCGCGCCCGTCAGCGGGCGGCGGTTCCGACGGTGACGGCGCCGGCGTTGGGGCCGGTTCCGTACCGGCCCGACACCCCGGCGAGCTGTTCCTGCAGCGCCAGCACCGTGGTGATGCGGCCGGATTCGCGGTCGACGGTGTCGACGGTGGACAGACCGGCCGACAGCGCCGCGTCGGCCCGCACCACCGCGACGGCCCCGTTGCCGACGGCGGCGCCGGGCCGCCCGGCCAGGACCGTGCCGGCACCGCGGGAGTCGAACGCGGCGGCGAAGCGGGCCAGCAGCGCACCGCGGTTGCCGCCGCCCTCGGCGCCGGCTCCCCCGTCGCCGGTGACGACGATGGCGGTCTGGGCGGGTTCGACGGTCCCGTCGTCGTACGCGACGAAGCCGCCGCCCCGCAGCGTGGAGAGCGCGAGGTCACGTTCTTGGGGGGTGCTGCGCGGCTGCCCGCTCGCCGGCTCGACGAGCAGCACGGCTCCGAGCAGGTCCCCGGCCAGGCTGCCCTGATCCACGGCGCCGGTCTGCAACTGCACCCCGGCGGGGACGACGTTGGTGACGGTGGTGCGCAGCTGGTCGGCGCCGGCGGCGTCGACGAAGGGCTCGGTCAGCGAGATCCGGCCGGTCACGGCGGCGCCCGCCGCCTCGACCGTGCGGATCACCGCGTCCAGGTCCGCCGGGTCGGTGTCGGGAGTGGCGATCATGAGCACCGTGCGGCCGGCGAGCGCGTCGCGCACCACACGCCCGGACACCGCGGCGTCGAAACCGTCGGCCGCGTTGAGCTGCTCGGTGAGCACGTTGGTGCGGTCCTCGGCGTCCTGCAGCCGGCCCTGCAGTTCGGACCGGTCGTCGCGGAGCCCGGCGACGACGCTGTCCGACAGCAGCCCGGAGCCGAGGACGATGCCCACGGCGAGGGCGAGGAAGACCGCTGCGATCGAGATTGCGTGGTGACGCAACGAGATCACGCGGTCAGCCCCTGCACCCACACCACGAGACTGTCCCAGCTCTGCACGGCCCAGTCCACGACGTCGCCGCCGAGGTTGGACACGATCAACGCGACGATCACGGCGATCAGCGCGGCGAACACCAGCAGGGCGATCACCCCGCCGGAGACGCGGCTGCGGTAGAGGGTGGCGACGGCCTTGGCGTCGACCAGTTTCGGCCCCACCTTCAGCCGGGTCATGAACGCCGACGGGTTGCTGTCACGGCGGCCCTGGTCGAAGAACTCGTCGAGCGAGACGGTGCTGCCGACGGTGACGATGAGGGCGGCGCCGTGATGGTCGGCCAGCAGCAGCGCCAGGTCGGCGGGGGCGCCGGTGGCGGGGAACGTCATCGCGCCGATGCCCAGGTCCTGGATGCGTTCGAGACCGGGGGCGTGGCCGTCGTGATCGGCGGGCAGCACCACCTCGGCGCCGGACTTGAGGGTCTCGGTGCCGATCCCGTCCGGGTCGCCGACGATCAGATCCGGCCGGTATCCGGCCCGGACGAGGGTGTCGGCGCCGGTGCCGACGCCCACGAGGATCGGCGAGTACTCCTTGATGAACGGCTTGAGGTTCTTCAGGTCCTGCTCGTGGTCCGGCCCGTCCGCGACCACCACCACGTGCCGGTCGCGCAGGTCCACGTCGACGTCGGGCACTCCGACCCCGTCGATGAGCAGCGGGCTCTCCGAACGGATGAACTCGATGGTGTTGCCCGAGAACGCCTCGAGGTGGTCGACCAGGCCGGTCTTCGCCTCGATCATGCGGTCGGAGATCTCGGTTTCGGTCTGCTCCTCGCCCTGGATCAGCAACCGTTCCCCGGAGTAGACACCGCCCTCGTGCAGGCGGACCTTGGCGCCGTCCTTGACCTTCTTGAACACCTCGGGACCGGTGTTGTCGATCAGGGCGATGCCGTTGGCGACGAGCACCTGCGGGCCGAGGTTCGGGTAGCGGCCGGTGATCGACGTCGAGGCGTTGACCACGGCGGTGACCCCGGCCTCGACGAGCGCGTCGGCGGTGACGCGGTCCATGTCGACGGCGTCGAGAACGACGATGTCGCCGGGACCGACCCGGCGCAGGAGCCTGGCCTGGTTCTTGTCGACCCGGGCAATGCCGCTCACTCCGGGCAACGTTTCGTTATTGCGTGACAGCAGCGCCGGCATCTTCATGGCATCGATGATGAACCCGGGCCGGGGCCGGGCAACGGAGGCGCGCCGGGCGGGATCAGCCTCGTCGTTCGGCGTGCGCGGTGGCGAGCAGTTCCTCGGCGTGGGCCCGGCCCGTCTCGGTGTCGCCGAGGCCGGCGAGCATGCGGGCGAGCTCCGCGACCCGCTCGGTATCGGTGAGCGCGCGCACCCCGCTGCTGACGACGCCCCCGGCATCGTCGACTTTGTCGACGACGAGGTGGGTGTCGGCGAACGCGGCGACCTGCGGCAGGTGGGTGACCACGATGACCTGATGGGTGCGCGACAGGCGGGCCAGGCGCCGGCCGATCTCGACCGCAGCCCGACCGCCCACCCCCGCGTCGACCTCGTCGAACACCATCGTGGCGCCGCGTTCGGACCCGGCCAGCACCACCTCGAGCGCGAGCATGACGCGGGAGAGCTCACCGCCGGAGGCGCTGCGCGCGATGGGCAGGGACCGGGCCCCGCTGTGCGCGGCGAGCCGGAACTCGACGTCGTCGACGCCCGAGGTGCCGGCGTGCAGCACCCGCCCGCCGACCTTCAGCGGTGCGGTGTCCTGCGGCCCCGCCTCCCGGTCCCGCACCTGCACGTCCAGACTCGCCCGGCCCATCGCCAGGCCGGACAACTCCTTGCTGACCGCCTTCGCGAGCTTGTCGGCGGCCTTCCTGCGGGCGGCGGAGAGGGCGGTCGCGGCCTCGGCGGCGGCGGCCGCCTCGCGATCGGCGCGCGCGGCGAGTTCGGCGACCGCATCGGCGGACACGTCGATCCTCGACAGCCGGTCGCGGGCCTCGCGAGCCCACTCGAGCACACCGTCGATGTCCGCGGCGTACTTGCGGGTGAGCGATTTCAGCTCCGCCTGGCGGTTCAGCAGCGTCTCGAGGGCCCCCGGGTCCGACGGCAGGTCCGACAGGTATCCGGACAGCTCGCCGGCGACGTCGGTGACCACCGCGATGGCCTCGTCGAGCCGGGGACCGAGCTCGCGCAGGGCCGGGTCCTCGGCCGCCTCGAGCCGCGCCCGCGACTCCCCCAGCAGATCCAGAGCCGCCGCGGCCACGTCGTCGCCGTCCCCGCCGGTGAGGGCGGCCTGCGCGCCCTGCGCGGAGTCCCGCAACGAATCGAGGTCGCCGAGCCGGCGCACCTCGGCCACGATCCGGGTGTCCTCCCCCGGCTGGGGGTCGACGGCGTCGATCTCGTCGAGCGCGAACCGCAGGCGGTCCGCCTCCTGCGCGAGCTCCCGGGACCGCTCGGTGCGTTCGCTCAGCTCGGCCCGCGCGGTCAGCCACCGCTGGCGGTGCTCCTGGTACGCCGCCAGCAGCGGCGCGATCGCCTTGCCGGCGAACCGGTCGAGGGCGGCGCGCTGCTGGTCGGGCCGCAGCAGCCGCAACTGGTCGTTCTGGCCGTGCACGGTCAGCAGCGGATCGGTGAACTCCGACAGCACCCCCACCGGGACGCTGCGCCCGCCGAGGTGGGCGCGGGAGCGGCCGTCGCTGCCGACGGTGCGGACCGCGATGATGCTGCCGTCGTCGTCGCGCTGGGCGCCGGTCGTCTCGAGCAGGCGTGCCACTTCCCGCTCGACGTGGCTGGGCACCCCGCCCGCCGCGCTCGACCCGGCGTCGGCATCGATGCAGAAGCGACCCTCCACGACGGCGCGGGAGGCGCCGACACGGACGCGGGTGGGGTCGGCGCGCGCCCCCGACAGCAGGTGCAGGCTGGTCACGACCATGGTCTTGCCGGCTCCGGTTTCGCCGGTCAGGACGGTCAGCCCGCCGTGGAACTGGGCGCCGGCCTCGGAGATGACCCCCAGATTGTCGATCCGGATCTCGGCAAGCACCTCACAGTCTCCTTCCCCGCCAGCCCTTCACCGGAAGATCGAACTTGCGCACCATGCGGTCGGCGAACGGCGCCGAGTCCAGCCGCACCCACCGCACCGGGTGCTTGCCGCGCACCACCTCGAGTCGGCCTCCGGCGGGCAGGTCCAGGGTGCGGCGGCCGTCGCAGAACACCAGCCCGTCGTGGCTGCCGGCGAGGGTCTCCACGGCGATCAACGACTCCGGGCTGGTCACCATGGGCCGGGCGAACAGGGCGTGCGCGTTGCTGGGGATCACCAGCAACGCCTCGAGTTCCGGCCACACGATCGGGCCGCCGGCGGAGAACGCGTACGCGGTCGATCCCGTCGGGGTGGCGATCAGCACGCCGTCGCACCCGAACGCCGACACCGGCCGGCCGTCGACCTCGAGCACCACCTCGAGCACGCCCAGACGGGACTTGTTCTCGAGGCTGGCCTCGTTCAGCGCCCACCCCCGGTCGACGATCACGTCGTCGACCCGGATCGCGACGTCCAGCGTCATCCGCTCCTCGACCCGGTACTCGCGGCGCACCACCTGCGCCAGTGCCTCCTCGAGATGTTCGGCCTCGGCCTCGGCGAGGAAACCGATGCGGCCCAGGTTGATTCCGAGCACGGGCACCCCGGCGCGCTGGGCCAGTTCGGCGGCGCGCAGGAAGCTGCCGTCCCCGCCGAGCACGATCACCATCTCGCAGCCCCGGGCGGCGTCCGGTCCGGGTTCGACGATGCGGACCCGTCCGTCCGGGCCGGCGAGCGGACCCAGACCGGTGCTGGCGACCTCGTCGTCGAGCACCCGCAGCCCGATGCCGGCCTCGCCGAAGATCTTCGCCATGCGCTGCGCCGTCGCGGCGATCTCGACCCGCCCCGAGTGGGACACGAGCAGGACCTCGCGGGTCGCCCGCTCCGGGCCGGTCGCTGCACTATCTGCGGTCACTGGGGTCCTTCCTGCACGGCTCGTTCGACGAGTTCGACCACGTCCGCGCCCAGTTCGACCGGGCCGGGTTCCCCGGCGCGCAGCCACAGGAAGTACTCGACGTTGCCGGACGGGCCGGGCAGCGGACTGGCCACCGCCCCGAGCGTACGCAGCCCCAGAGCCTGGGCC
The DNA here is from genome assembly GCF_002887785.1 of Rhodococcus sp. ENV425. Taxonomy (NCBI): domain Bacteria; kingdom Bacillati; phylum Actinomycetota; class Actinomycetes; order Mycobacteriales; family Nocardiaceae; genus Rhodococcus; species Rhodococcus sp. ENV425. Next base: position 3,487 of record NZ_PCZU01000048.1, on the reverse strand, counting down.
TCCCGGGCGACACCGAGGACCGCCTCGGTGCGCAGAGCCGCATCCCGGACGACGCCGCCACTGCCGACCCGCTCCTTCCCGACCTCGAACTGCGGTTTGACCATCGGCAGCAGATCCGCGCCCGGAGTCACGCACCGCACGAACGCCGGGAGCACCAGCTTCAGCGAGATGAACGACAGATCCGCCACCACCAACTCGACCGGCCCTCCGATCGCGTCCGCACCGATGTTACGCACGTTTGTTCGATCGATCACGTGGACGCGCTCGTCGGACTGCAGCCGCCACACCAACTGGCCGTAGCCCACGTCGACGGCGACGACCTCGCGGGCGCCCTCGTGCAACAGCACGTCCGTGAAGCCGCCGGTGGAAGCCCCGGCGTCGAGGCACCGCCGCCCGGTGACCCGCAATCCCTGTGGGGTGAACGCCTCGAGGGCGCCGAGCAGCTTGTGGGCCCCTCGCGAGGCCCACGCCACCTCCTCGGCGACCTCCGTGACCAGCAGGGGCGCCCCCGGATCGACCTGGGTCGCGGGTTTCGTCGCGACGGTGCCGTTGACGAGGACCCGCCCAGCCGTGATCAGTTCGCCGGCGTGCTCGCGGGACCGGGCGAGGCCCCGGCGCACCAGCTCCGCGTCGACTCGCGCTCGCCGGGCCACGTCAGATCTTGTCCACGGTCGCGAGCGCCTGGACCAGCAGGTCGTGCGCCTGTTCGAGCAGCTGCGCCTGCCGCGGGATGATCTCGGACGGATCGGGCTCACCGTCGGCGGTGACGTCGCGGGCGCGCGTGAGCAGACCCTCGACCTCGATATGGATCGACGCGGGATCCACGCCCGGATGGGGGCGTGGAAGGTGGTCGCCTGGGCGTGGAATCGACGTGCTCATCGTCGACCACGCTAGTGCATGCCGGTGACGAACCGGCACACCACGCAGACCCGGCTCAGCGGGATATTCCCCACCGTGCCAGCAGGTCGTCCGCCGCCACGACCCGACCGAAACCGGGGTTGGCCCAGGCGACGTCGAGCACGGCCCGCAGCGCGGCCATCGGGTCCGCCGCGAACTCCGGTGCCAGGTGCACATCCCGTCCGTCGAACGACACCGCTCCCGGCTCGCGCGGTCCCACCCGCAGCGTGGCCGCCTCGGCGTCGAGACCGGCGAGCGAGTCGGCCACATAGGTGGGGCGCTGCTTCTCCGGCGCCCGGAGCAGGTCCGCGACCGTGCTGACGCCGGTCAGTACCAACAACGAATCGGCGCCGACGGCGTTGGCGCCGGCGATGTCGGTGTCGAGCCGGTCGCCGGCCACGAGCGGACGCGAGGCGCCGCTGCGCACGACGGCGTCCTCGAGCAGCGGCGCGGCCGGTTTGCCCGCCACCAGCGGCTCACAGCCCGTCGCCGACCTCAGGGCCGCGACCATGGAACCGTTCCCGAGCACCAGGCCCCGCTCGGTGGGCAACGTCGAATCGACGTTCGTCGCCACCCACAGGGCGCCGGAGCGCAGTGCGAGCGTCGCCTCGGCGAGGATCGCCCACCCGGTCTCCGGGGAGTGTCCCTGCACGACCGCCACGGGCTCGGCGTCCGCGGAACGCACCGGAGTCAGACCGACCGCGGCGACCTCGTCGACGAGGGCTCCGGTGCCCACCACCAGCACCGGAGCGCCGGCCGGGACCCGCTCGGCCAACAGCCGGGCCGCGGACTGGGAACTGGTGACCACGTTCGACTCGTCGGCCGCGAAACCGAGTTCGCGCAGATGTTTGGCAACCTCTGCCGGGCGACGGCTCGCGTTGTTGGTGACATAGAACAGCCGCTCGGCACCCTCCGACAATGCCTCGCGGGCCCCGGGCACCGCCTCGGCGCCGCGGTAGACGGTGCCGTCCAGATCGAGCAGGAGTACGTCGTAGAGCGCCCGCAACGACGCGCCGCCGGATGTACCGGTCACTGATCCTCTCCGGTGAGTTCGGCGACGCGTTCCTCGGCGTCGGTGTCCCCCTCGAGATCCGCCGCGGCGGCGTTGAGGAACCACTTCAATCCGTCCTCGGTACGTCCCGCGGCCACGAGTGCATCCGCGTACGCATAGAACAGGCGCGCGGCGGACGGGCCGGTGCGCGAGGCATCCAGGTCCGGGGTCTGCAGGGTGACCACCGCCTGGTCGAACTGTCCCAGATCCATCCGGGCGCCCGCCACGACGATGCGCAGCTCGGTGGCCTCGTCGCCGGTCAGCGCCCGAGCCTCGTCGCTGCGGCCCAGCTCGATCGCGCGCTCCGGCCGGCCGAGACCGCGCTCGCAGTCCGCCATGACCGCCAGCAATCCCGGTCCCCCGGCCATTCGTCGGGCGGCCCGCAACTCGGACAGCGCCTCCGCCCATTCGCCGGCGTGGTAGGCCGTGATGCCCGCTGCCTCACGAACCACGGCGATACGGCCGGCGCGCTGCCGCGCAGCACGAGCGTGCGCCAGCGCCAGACGGGGATCGTCGTCGATCAGGCGGCCGGCCATGACCAGGTGCCGGGCCACTGCGTTGGCGTTCGACTTGTCGAGACTCAGCAGGTCCCGGCGGATCGTCGGATCGAGGTCCGACGCTTCGACGTCCTCGGGCAGGTCCGGCTCGTCCGGCCGGGCTTCGCGACGCGGAGCCGGAGCACCCTCGCGGCCACGGCTCGGGCCGAATCCACCCTCGCCGCCACGGCGACGCGGAGCGCCCCCGTCTCGCCGTTCGGGTCCGTGGCCGGCACGGGACGTGCCCGTGCGCCGATCGTCACGGCCCCGATCGTCGCGCCGGTCACCGGTGCGCCGATCGTCCCGACGGTCGTCGTTTGTGCCTCGATGCGGGCGCTCGCTGCGGGAACGGTCGTCGCGGGAACGGTCGTCGCGCCGCTCACCGTAGGGCCGATCTCGCCGGTCCCCCGACGGGCGATCGCTGTGGGGTCGCTCCGAGCGGCTACTCCCGCGGGAGTCGTCCGCGGAGCCCTTCGCCGGCTCGCTTCGCCGTTCCCCGCGGAAAGTGCGGTCCTCGCCGCGACGATCCGGTCGGCCGGCGACTCCCTGCCGGCGATCCTCGCCGCGGGCCGGGCCCCGGTCGCCACCCTGGCGGCGCTCGCCGCTGTCTCCGCGTCCCGACCTGGGAGTGGACCCTCCACTCCGGAAGGATCGACGCTCACCATCGTTGTCGGACACAGAAAAATCCTTTCATGAAAAACCAGAAAAACCACGAGAGGGGACCCAACTGGTGGGTCCCCTCTCGTAAACGGGTGTTCGGCGGTGTCCTACTCTCCCACACCCTGTCGGGTGCAGTACCATCGGCGCTGGAGGGCTTAGCTTCCGGGTTCGGAATGGGACCGGGCGTTTCCCCTCCGCTATGGCCGCCGTAACTCTGTGAAACTGTCCACACTCCTTCGGAGTGAATGGAGTGAACGCCGCCCTCTTTCACGGGGGCTGCGCCCACCCGATTCCCCGAAGAACATGGTGAATCGAGTGTGTTGTTTCAGATACCGCACAGTGG
>NZ_PCZU01000283.1:82812-111721 GCF_002887785.1 Rhodococcus sp. ENV425 | reverse complement strand
GCGGGAGGGAGATCCTCGCGCATGCCGCGCAGCGCGGCCGCACTCGTCGTGATGCGGGCCGTCGCCGGAAGCGTGTCGTTGCCCCACCAGTGGTCGCCGTCGGAATGGGTGTTGACGGCCTCGGTGATCGGTGCCCGCGACACCAGCAGCTGCTGTGCCTCGGCGATCCGCCGCGCCAGCCGCGTGTCCCACGCGGTGTCCACGACCAGCGACGCCGTGCCCGCATCGACGACGAGACCGGTGTTCGCCTCTCCCCAGCCGCCCGGCGTCCGCACAACCGCCCACACCCCGTCGCCGATCTGCGTCAACCCGCCGTCGCCCACCGTTCGCCCCCCGTCCGCAGTGGCGGTGAGTCTAACCGCACGAGCCGGACCGTGGTTTGCCCCCGGCCGGCCCGGGAACGCGGTATGAATCGCACGGACGGCGTCACGAGCGAAGGGGATCCCATGGGAACGACGGTTGCGGTCACCGGCCCCACCGGCGAGATCGGCAGGGCCGCGGTCGCGGCCCTCGAACAGGACCCGCGCATCGATCGGATCCTCGGCATGGCGCGAGGCCCGTTCGATCCTGCCCGGCAGGGCTGGACCAAGACCGAGTACCGGCAGGGCGACATCCTCGACCGCGGCGCCGTCGACGCCCTGGTCGCGGAGGCCGACGTCGTCGTGCACCTGGCCTTCGTCATCATGGGCTCGCGCGCCGAGAGTCACCGGATCAACATCGCCGGGACCCGCAACGTCTTCGAGGCGACGGTTGCCGCCGCCCGGCCGCGGCGTCTCGTGTACACCTCGTCCGTCGCCGCGTACGGATACCACCCCGACAATCCGACCCCGCTCTCCGAGGACGTGCCCACGCGTGGCTCGCACGAGCACTACTACTCCGAACAGAAGGCCGAACTCGAGCGGGTGCTCGACGAGGTCACCCGCGGATCGGACCTCGAGGTGTTCGTGCTGCGGCCCTGCATCGTCGCGGGGCCGCACGCGACCGCCCTGGCCGATGCCATGCCGTGGCGGCAGGTCACCGGGCATCTGCCCGGGGCCGTGCGGAAGGTCGCCGGCGCCCTGCCCCTGCCGCGCCCGGTGTTCCCGGACCCCGGTCATCCGCTCCAGCTCGTGCACCACGACGACGTCGCGAGTGCCGTCGTCGCCGCCGTGACGTCCGAGGGGCCGCCCGGCGCGTACAACATCGCCGGCGACGGGGTGGTGTCGCTGTCGGACGTCGCGGCCGCGCTCGGCGCCCGGCCGATCCGGGTCCCGGCGTCGGTCGCGACGGCCGCGTCGGCCGTGGTGGCGCGGCTGCCGTTCCTGCCCTCCATGGTCGAGTGGATCCACACGGGCCGCACGTCCGTCGTGATGGACACGACGAGGGCCCGGACGCAGCTCGGCTGGCAGCCGCACTACACGAGCGCCCAGACCCTCGCGGCGCTGGCGAGCGCGGTGGGTGGCGCCCGGTAGCAGTGGGTCAGCGTCGTGCGGCCGCGTGCGCGGCCATGCGGATCGGGGCGTTGACCGTGCCGTGACCCCGGTAGCCGCCGCGCCGCTGCACCAGTTCGAAGAACACCCGGGCACTGACGACCTTGGTGAACACCTGGAACAGCTCGCCGCCGTCCTCGTCCCGATCGTAGAGCACGTTGTATTCCCGCAGGGCGGCAAGCATTTCCGGATCCGGAGCCAGGCGCGCATCCAGATCGTCGTAGTAGTTGCGGGGGATCTCGAGCACCGGCGCTCCCGAATCATGCAGGGCGCGAGCGGCTTCCACCGCATCATCGACACCGAACGCGATGTGCTGGGGGTGCCGCACGCCCGGTGCCCATTCGCCGCGACGGAGCACGGGTGCGACCAGGCCGACCTCGAAACCGTCCGTGGCGAGGACGCGGCTGCGCACCAAGCCGAACGGTCCCGCGTATTCGGCGGCCTCGGCGTCGGTCAGGCCCAGCACCGACCGGTAGAACAGCGTGGCTTCGTCGAATCGGTCGTAGGCCTGGGTCAGCGCGACGTACTCGGTGCACCGCACGCCCACCGCCGTCGTCGGCGTCGTGCCGGTGGGGCGGAAGTCGTTGCGCCAGTTCGCCGGGCCGTCGCTCCGCGACGACAGGAACAGGGCGGTGCCGTCCGGGGAGACCACTGCGGACAACGGTGCCTCACCCGGGCCGACGACCCGCGCCAGCTGCGGTGCCAGCAGCTCGTGGGCGTGCCGGGAGACGGCGCCGACGTCCGCGACCTCGATCCCCAGAGCGGTGACGGCCGCGCCCTCGGCCGCGCTGTGGGCCGGGTTCGAGGTGTTCACCAGCACCCGCGCATCCCCCTGCTCCCACAGCTCCACCGGCTTGCTGTGATGCTGCCCCGAGTGGGTGAAGCCGAGCGAGGCGAGGGCCGCACGGACCGGCTCCGCAGCGGTGGGCGGAGTTCCGATCTCCGTGAACGCGTGCCCGCGCACCTGTACCGGGTTGGGGTCACCGTCGAGCCGCAGTTCCAGATCGAGCAGCGAGCGCATCGCGTCGATCGCCGTCGGCACCGGCGCCGCCTGGCGGAACACATCGTTGAACACCTCGAGCGAGAGCGGCCCGGTGTAACCCGCCGCGAGGACGTGCCCGACGAGTCCGACGAGATCGAACTCGCCCTCGCCCGGGAACACCCGGTAGTGGCGGCTCCACTGCAGGACGTTCATGTCCATCTCCGGTGCGTCGGAGAGTTGCAGGAAGAAGATCTTCTCGCCCGGGATGTCCGCGATGCCGGCGACGTCCTTGGTGCGGGAGAAGATGTGGAAGCTGTCGAGGCACAGCCCGAGGGCCGGATGATCGGCCCGGCGCACGATCTCCCACGAGCGCTGCCAGGTGTTCACGTGGCGGCCCCACGCCAGCGCCTCGAAGGCGATCCGCATGCCCCGCTGCGCTGCCGCATCCGCCAGTTCCCGCAGCTGCGCGGCCGCGAGATCGACATCGTCGACGGTGTGCGGCGACACCGACGAGCACACCAGCACGAGGTCGGTGCCGAGCTGTTCCATCACGTCGAACTTGTGCCGCGCGCGGCGCATGTTGCGGGCGTGGATCTCGGCCGGGACGGCCTCGAAGTCGCGGAAGGGCTGATACAGCGGGATGCTCAGCCCGAGTTCGGCGCAGCGCTCGCGCACCGCCGCGGGGGTGAGCGGGGAGCCGATCAGGTCGGGTTCGAACAGTTCGATGCCGTCGAACCCGGCGTGGGCGGCGGCGACGAGCTTGTCCTCGAGGGTGCCGGACAGGCACACGGTGGCGATTGCCTTGGCGCGCTTGGTCCCAGGACGGGGGTGGGTCATGGTCGGGCTCCTCCACGGTGCCGCCTGTGCGGGCGGACTCGGAATCGGGGACCGGTGCGCGAGGGCGGGTTCGCCCCGCACACCGGTATCGGCAGGGGTGGCTCGCCGCGGGTCGCGCGCGAGGGGACCGGTCTCGGGGTGTGGGGGCGCCGGTTACGCCTGCGCCGTGCGCTGGGCCACGAGCGCGCGCAGCGCCCACTCGTAGCCGGCGACGCCGAGACCCACGATGATCCCGGACGCGACCGGGGAGATGTAGGAGTGGTGGCGGAACCCCTCGCGGGCATGGACGTTGGAGATGTGCAACTCGATGAGCGGTACGTGGGCGCCCTTGATCGCATCGTGCAGGGCCACCGAGGTGTGCGTGTAGGCGCCCGCGTTGAACACCACCCCGAGGGACTCCCCGCGGGCGACCGCGGCGCCGGCGTCGTGGAGGGCGTCGATGAGGACGCCCTCGTGGTTGGACTGCCGGAAGTCGATGTCGACGCCCAGTTCCTTGCCGACGTTGCGGCACAGGGTCTCCACGTCCTCGAGGGTCTGCGCGCCGTACACGCCGGGCTCGCGGGTGCCGAGCAGGTTGAGGTTGGGGCCGTTGAGGACGAGCACCGAGGTCATGGACGAATCTCCTTTGCTTTCTTCGTGTTCCGGGGGCATCTCCCGGTCGGGTCTGTCAGCCGACGGGCAGGCCGGCGGTCACGGTGCTCGAGCGCACGACGAGGTGGGTGCCGAGTTCCACGGGCGCAGCGCGGGGTGTGGTCTTTCCCTCGAGGACGTCGCACAGCAGGTCGATCGCAGTCACGCCGGCCTCGTCGAACGCGAGATGCACGGTGGTCAGCGGCGGCGAGGTCATCGCGCAGAGCCACGAGTCGTCGAATCCGACGACGGAGTAGTCGCGGCCCGCCCGCAGTCCGTGCTCGGCGAATCCTTGCATGAGGCCGACGGCGGCCTGGTCGTTGTACGCGACGATGGCCGTCGTCCCGGTGCCGACCAGTTCCTCGGCCGCCTTCCGGCCCGCGACGACGAAGTCGGGCTCGAGGGGGCCGAGCACCGTGCCGGTGATGCCCCGGCCGGCGCAGGCCTCCACGAAGGCGGCGAGGCGGCGGCGCTGGGCGAGCCAGTACTCGGGGCCGCCGAGGTAGGTGACGGCGGTGTGCCCGGCGTCGGCGAGATGCTCGACGGCCTCGACCATGCCGTCGTCGGAGGACAGCAGCACGGCGGGCAGATCGCCGGCAGTGTGGTTGACGAGCACGACGGGCGTGACCCGTGCGAGGTCCTCGAGGTCGGTGTCGGACATGCGCGGGGCGATCAGAACCAGTCCGTCGACCTGCCGGGCGATCGCGCGGACGAGGTCCAGCTCGTCCGCGGACCGTCCCTCGCCCGCCGCGACGAAGAGGGAGTAGCCGCGCGCGCGGGCCCGGTCCTGTGCCGACTCGACGGCGGGGCCGAACACGGGGTTGCGGATGTCCGGGACGAGGAAGCCCAGGTTGTGGGTGCGGCCGAGGGCGAGCGAGCGGGCGGTGGGGTTGGGGGTGAAGGACAGTGCCTCCGCGGCGGTGAACACCTTCGCGCGCGTGTCGGGACTGACGGCCTCCGGGCGGGAGAACACGCGTGAGACCGTGGCGGTCGAGACGCCGGCGCGCGCTGCGACCTCGCGAAGCGTCGCCATGGGTTCTCCTCGGGTGTGGGGTCCACCCACTGTGCAAGCGGTTACATCGCTTTGTCAAGCTGCATGTAACCGCTTGCACGGAGGGGCGGCCTGGGCGTCGCCCGCCGACCGTACCCAGCGGGCGACGCGTCGCTCACCCGTCGATGCTGGACATGTCCCCGTAGCGCTCCCCCACGACCGCCTCCCGGGGTACCGCCGACTCGATCGCGCCCAGCTCGTCCGCGGTGAGCGACACGGCCGCGGCCGCGACGTTCTCCTCGAGGAAACGCACCCGCTTCGTCCCCGGGATGGGGACCACGTCGTCGCCCTGGGCGAGGACCCACGCCAGTGCCAGCTGACCCGGGGTGCAGTTCTTGGACCGGGCCAGGCGGCGGACGGCGGTCACGAGCGCCAGGTTCGCCTCCAGCGCCGCACCCTGGAATCGCGGGAAATACGCGGTGCGGCGAGAATCCGAGCTCTCGAGATCGGACGGCGCCGTGATCGCGCCCGTCAGGATGCCGCGCCCGAGCGGCGAATACGGCACGAGCCCGATGCCGAGGTCACGCAGGGCCGGCAGGATCTCGTCCTCGATGTCGCGGGTGAACAGCGAGTACTCGGTCTGCAGCGCGGTGATCGGGTGGACGGCGTGGGCCCGGCGGATCGTCTCCGCGGACGCCTCCGACAGACCCAGATGGCGGACCTTCCCCGCCTGCACCAGTTCGGCCATCGCGCCGACGGTGTCCTCGATCGGCACGGTCTTGTCCACGCGGTGCTGGTAGTAGAGATCGATGTGGTCGACGCCGAGGCGGCGGAGCGACGCGTCGCAGGCCGTGTGGACGTATTCGGGCCGGCCGTTGATGCCGAGGCGGGTGCCGTCCTCGGCACGCTCGTTGCCGAACTTGGTCGCGAGGACGACGCGGTCGCGGCGATCCGCGACGGCGCGGCCGACGAGGTTCTCGTTGGTGAACGGCCCGTACATGTCGGCGGTGTCGAGCAACGTCACGCCGAGCTCGAGGGCCCGGCGGATGGTGGCGACGGCCTCGGCCTCGTCCCCGGTGCCGTAGAACTCGGACATGCCCATGCACCCGAGTCCCATCGCCGAGACCGTCAGCGGCGACGCGGTGCCGAGCGTGCGGGTGCCGAGTGGGGGCCGGGAGGTGTTGTTCGTGGTCATGGCGTCGAGTCAAGACCTTCGAGCGCGCTCGAAGTCAAGCGCGAGCGCTCTCGCACGGTCCGTCGTCGCGGCCGCTCGTCCGGGAGAGGTAGATGTCGATCTTGCCGTCGATCGCGGCGAGGTGCTCGGTCACCTCGTCGAGTTGGGTGAGCACCCGCGCCCGGTGCGCGCGGAGCAGCGCGAGGCGGTCCTGTTCGTTGCCGCCGCCGGCCCGGCAGAGGGCCGCGTACTCGCGGATCTCGCGGATCGGCATGCCCGTCGCCCGCAGCCGGGTCAGCAGCACCACCCAGGAGAGGTCGTCCTCGGTGTAGAGCCGGTGGCCGGAGGAGGAGCGGCCGATTGCACGCAGCATGAGGCCGTCGCGCTCGTAATAGCGGAGGGTGTGGGTGGTCAGACCGGTGCGCTCGGCGGCCTCGGCGATGGTCGCAACGGTCGTCGCGGAAGGGGCGGTCGTCATGGCTTCATGATCCGCCTCGGGGGTGGTCCTGCGCTCCGAAGGCGATCCGGGGTGGCCGCATCGGCACCACAGGGTGCCTGTCGAGGACCCGGATGGCGGCCGACGATGGGCGAACCCCGTTTCTCACCACCCTCAGGAGGCTGCCATGAAGACCCGGATCCGCACCACCGTCGCGGTCGTCGCGACCTTGTTCACCGTCGTCCTCGGCACCGCAGGCGCCGCGAACGCCGCCACCGCGAGCGCGTCCGTCAAATGCGGCCACGTGACCATCCACTGCCCGGGCTGAGCACGGGCGGCGTCGGGGACGTCGCCGTTCCCGACGCCGCCCACCGTGGGCGCGGTGCGCGGCCCTCCGCGATGACGAACAGATGGATGATGAACAGATGATCGAGACACCCGTGATCGTGGGCATCGTGTCCATCTGCGTCGGATTCGTGCTCTTCGTGCTCGCCGCGAGCGGAACGCGCGGCGGATGGAACAGGAAGCTGACGATCACGCTGTTCGTCCTGTCGGTCCTGTTCCTGACGCTCGTGCCGGTGACCGGTGCGGTCTTCTTCGCCACCTGATTTCCGGTCACCTATCGAGGACCAAAACTGTCCGCATTCGTCCCTACCGTCGTAGTCGTAGCCGCAGAATCGACATCACGAAGGGCGGAAGCGACATGACCGAGCGGACCCTCTCCGGAGAACGGGCCGACATCCTCGACATGCTGGCCGAGCAGCGGAAGATGTTTCTGATCACCCTCCGCAACCTCGACGACGAGCAGGCCCGCACCCGCAGCACCGTCAGCGACCTGACCCTGGGTGGGCTGCTCAAGCACGTCTCGACCACCGAGCAGCACTGGATCGACACGATCCGCACACTCGACGACACCGCCGAGTTCGACATGGAGTCCGCGATGGAGCAGTACTACATGCGCGACGACGAGACCGTCGCCGGCCTGCTCGAGCGGTACGAGGCGATCGCGGAGCAGACGGAGGCCTTCGTCGCCGGCCTCGCGGACCTCGACCTGCAGGTGCCGCTGCCCACCGCGCCGTGGGCGCCGGAGCGACAGTGGTGGAGCGCCCGAAAGGTGCTGCTGCACATCATCCGGGAGACCGCCCACCACAGCGGTCATGCCGACATCATCCGCGAATCCCTCGACGGGGCGAACACCACCATGCAGCAGGGCACCGACGCCGGCATGACCTTCGACTAGACGTCCGCGCGCGGCGGTGCTTCCCGCGCGCGTCCGTACGAGCGCGGGAAGCACTTTCGGTCGCGGGACGGCAGCCCGATCCGCGACACGCGCACGAATGTCGTTGGCCGTGCGCTCGACACGGAGCAGTATCGGGCCATGTCGGCACTCTGGGACGAAGACGGCCGCGTCGCCTGGGAACTGCACGCGTCCGGGTGGGACTGGGAACAGATCGGTCGCGAACTCGCGTGCCCCGAACACATCGCACGCGAGATGTGCGAGAGACACGGCGCGGTGCTCGCCGAACAGGCGCAGCAGGACCATCCGACGCTGTTCGACCTGCCCTGACGACGGCGACGCGACGGGCACCCCGCTCGGACCTGGCCGAGTGCGGGTGCCCGCCTGCGTCGTCGTCAGTGGGCGGTCGCGACCTCGGCCCCGATCCCGGTTTCCGCGCGCACCAGCATCTCGGCGAACTTCTCGTCCTCGTGCGCGGAGCGTCCGCGTCGCTTCTCGGCCACGAGTGAGCCGACGACGCACGCGGCAAGGCCGAGCGGCATGGTGACGATCACCGGAAGCTGGATCGTCAGGGGTGCCGGGCCGCTGCCGAGCCACAGCGCCTCGGTGAGCATGAGACTGACGATGGTCGAGACCAGGCCGGTGAGGATTCCCCACACGGCACCGGTGCTGTTGAAGCGCCGCCAGTTCAGGCTGAGCACCAGCGACGGCAGGTGGGCGCTGCCGGCCACCATGAACGCCATTCCCATGAAGTAGGTGATGTTCGTGTCGTCGCCGATCAGCATGGTCAGCCCGATCGCGACGGCGCTGAACGCCACCGCACCGAACCGGGCGACACGGGCCTGGGCGTTCTCCTCGCGCGTGCGCGCCGTGACGTCGAGTTCGTCCACCGGCGGCTTGCGGGTCAGCGCCGGCCAGATGTCGCGGGCGAAGGTGCCCGCGGCGGAGATCACCACGCCGGCGACAACGGCGACGATGCTCGCGAACGCGACCGCCGCGACCATCGCGAGGGCGATCGAGCCGCCGATCGTGCCCACGCCCCCGCCGAGTTCGGTGACGAGCACGGGCGCCGCGAGATTGCCGCCGGCGCCGACCCGATCGGCGCCGCCGTCCCCCAGCAGGGCTGCGGCGCCGAAGCCCATCACGATGACGATCAGGTAGAACATGCTGCACAGCGCGACGGTCCAGCCCAGCGAGCGTCGGGCGGTGCTCGCCTCGGGGACGGTGAAGAAGCGGATCAGGATGTGCGCCATGCCCGCCGTGCCGAGCGCGAACGCCAGCGAGTACGAGACGAGGTTCAGCGCGCTGGTCTGCCCGAAGATCAGGCCCGGGGACAGGACGGCCTCGCCCGCAACCGCGTGCTCGGTCGCGGTGTCGAGGACCTTCGGGAAGCTGAACCCGAACTGCGCGAGGATGCCCAGCCCGACCACGATCGCGAGGACCGACAGGATCGTGGACTTGATGACCTGCACCCACGTGGTGGCGAGCATGCCGCCGACGAAGACGTAGATGCCCATGAGGGTGCCGGCGACGATGACGGACAGCCAGAACGGGATACCGGAGACCGACTCGAGCAGCACCCCGGCCGCGACGAGTTGCGCGAGCAACACGAAGGTGCCGGTGGCGATGGTGCTCAACGCCACGACGACCCGCACGCTGCGTGCCTCGGTGCGGAACACGAGTACGTCGGCGAGGGTGTACTTGCCCACGTTGCGCATCTTCTCGGCGAGCAGGAACAGCACGGGCAGGAACGAGATCACCGAGGTGCAGAGGATGACGGCGCCGTCGACGCCCTTGTAGAAGATCAGGCCGGTGGTTCCGAGAAAGCTTCCGGCCGAGATGAATTCACCGGCGATCGCGAAGCCGTTCTGCCAGCTCGAGATCGAGCGGCCGGCGGCGAAGAATCCGTCGGCGCTGCGGGCCCGCCGGGACACGGCGAACGTGACCCACAGGGTCAGCGAGATCACCGCCGCGCAGATCGCGATCGCGAGGTAGTCGGCGTCGCCGGTCATGCCGCACGCTCCTGGTTCTCGAGGACGGCCGCGACGGCGGCGTCGGCGGCGGGCTGGATGTAGATGCGGGTGAGCCGGAAGTAGGCGTAGACGAGGACCCACGTCCCGGCGAACTGGGAGAACACGACCCACAGCGAGAGGGGAACTCCGAGGAGCTCGGTGTCACCGAGGAATTCGGGGAAGTAGGCGAAGCCGACGAGGAAGGACGCGAAGAGCGTGATCGCGAGGGCGCCGAGGGAGTTGGTGACGGTGCGCCGGCGGCGGCGCAGTTCGACGACCTCGGGCAGGGAGAGCATCGCGCTCCAGGTCGGTTGCGTTCCGGTCTGCAACTCGGTCACGGCCGCACCGCCGCCCGGCGTGCCGTCTCCAGCGCGAAGAGGTTCTCGTCCCAGCCCTGCTCGAGCGGACCGAAGAAGTGGAAGCGGACCTGCTTGACCCGGTAGCGCCAACGGCCGTCGACCTTGACCACCTCGTCGGTGTAGCGGCCGGCGGCGATGGCGGGGGCGCCGTCGGTCACGCAGGGCTGCCACAGGAAGGACCGCACGGTGGCGCGGTCGCCGTCGAGGTCGATCTCCATGTTCGTGATGAAGTGCCAGAACGTGGTCAGCCCTCCGGCGGCGAGGCCGGCGAAGAACTCGCGCATCTCGGCCTTGCCGCGGGGATGGGACAGGCCGTCGAACTCGCCGTCGTCGGTGAACAGGTCCATCAGGGCGTCCCAGTCGCCGTCGTCGAGGTGACGGCAGTAGCGGGCGTCGAGCGAACGGATCGCCTCGAGGTCCTCGAGGCGGGTGATGCGCTCGGTGAGCGTGATGTCGGGGATGGTGGTCACAGGTGCGCCCTCCGAAGAAGTGGTTAACGCATGTTCATGTGAGGTGGACCATAGACGGGCGGCAACCGCACCGTCAAGACCGGCTTCTTGCTGGTCCCGACCTGGGCCTCTACCCTCCATCTCATGAACACTCGATCGGGCACGACCCTGATGGGCGTCCGGGACCGGATCCTCGACGCGGCGCTCGACGAGTTCTTCGCGGCCGGTTTCCACGGCGCGACGATGCGCACCATCGCCAATCGTGCTGGTTGCAGCGCTGCGAACGTCTACAACCACTTCGAGAACAAGTCGGAGTTGCTCGTCGAGATCCTCCGGGCGGCCAGCGACGAGCAATTCACCGCCACGCGCAACGCGCTGCGCAAGGCGGGTACGGATCCCGCCGAGCGCTGGCGGGCCGCCGTGGTGGCGCACGCGCTGTTCACCGCCCGTAATCCGCGTGAGTGCCTGGTGGCGAACACCGAGCTCCGGTATCTCGGCGAGGTGGATCGCAAGCGGGTGGTCGGTTCGCGGGACGCGCAGGAGCAGCTGTTCGTCGAGATCGCCGAACAGGGTTCCCGGATAGGGATTTTCGATGTTCCGCACGTGCACCAGGCCGTGACCGCGGTCCTCACGATGTGCGCCGGTATCCCGCTGTGGTTCCGCCCGGACGGGCCGCTCGGCGCGGCCGAGGTGGCCGACGACTACGGCCGGTACGCGCTCAACCTGCTCGGATACCGCCCCGCCTGAACTCCGGCGTTGACGCCCGGGCGGGGGCGTGCTGTACTTGGTGAACAAGCGTTAATAACCAGATTCTGGTTCACCGAGGGAGTCCCCCATGACCCACCGGCCGTCGCAGCCCCGTACCGACACTCCGCGGTACCTCACCGAAGAGCGCCTCGCCATCCGCGACCTCGCCCGTGACTTCGCCATGACGAAGGTGCTGCCCGTCGCCAACGAGCTCGACCCCGTCCAGGGCACCATCCCCGACTCGCTGAAGAAGGAGATGGCCGAGATCGGGTTCTTCGGCATCATGATCCCCGAGGAGCACGGCGGCCTCGGTCTCGGCGTGTTCGAGTACTGCCTGGTCGCCGAGGAGCTGTCCCGGGCCTGGATGAGCGTGTCCGGTCTCCTCGCCCGCGGCAACGGCATGGGCGGTGGCTTCACTCCCGAGCAGGAGGCCGCCCTGCTGCCGAAGGTGGCTCGCGGCGAATACCTCGGCGCGTACGCCCTGTCCGAGGCGGAGGCCGGCTCCGACGTCGCCAACATCTCCTGCCGGGCGACCCGCGACGGGGACGAATGGGTCGTCAACGGCACCAAGATGTGGTGCACCTACGCCGACGAGGCCGACTACCTGGTGCTGTTCGCCCGCACCGATCCGCACAAGGATCCGGCCAAGCCGCACCGCGGGATCAGCGCGTTCCTCGTCGAGAAGCAGCGCGGCGTGTTCCCGGAGGGAATCTCGGGCACCAAGGTCCGCAAGATCGGCTACTTCGGCTGGCACACCTGGGAGCTGTCGTTCGACAACTTCCGCATCCCCGCCGGCAAGATGCTCGGCGAGGAGGGCAAGGGTTTCTATCTCGCCGTCTCCGGGCTCGAGGTCGGCCGGGCCCACACCGCGGCCCGCGCGATCGGCCTCGCCCGTGCGGCCCTCGAGGACTCGATCGCCTACGTACACACCCGGCGCCAATTCGGCCGTCCCATCGGGGACTTCCAGCACCTGCGGTTCAAGATCGCGAAGATGGCGGCCGACATCGAGGCGGCCCGCCAGCTGATGTACTCCGTGGCCACCGACATCGACACCGGGCGGCGCTGCTCGCTCGAGGCGTCGATGTGCAAGCTCGTCGCCACCGAGATGGCAGAGCAGGTGACCAGCGAGGCCGTGCAGATCCACGGCGGTGCCGGCTACACCACGGACTTCCAGGTCGAACGGCACTGGCGCGACGCCCGCCTGACGAAGATCTTCGAAGGCACCAGCGAGATCCAGATGCGCATCATCTCCGACGAGCTGCTCGGAAGGCCGGAAACCGCATGAGCACCACACTGAACACCCTCCGCGTCGGCGATCGCACCGCCGGTTCCGGCCGGATGGCCGCCGACCTGCTCGCAGAGTCCGGAATCGTCCTCCCGACAGGGACGTTCGCGCTCGGGACCGTCGCCGCCGAGCTGCTCACCCCGCCCGTGCCCGCCGCGCACCGCACGGGACTGCGCTGGACGGCGATCACGCCGGTCACGGCGGTGGACCGGATCCGGTCGGAGGCCGTCGTCACCCGCGTCGAGGGCACCACCGCCGAGCGGTTCGTCCGCGTGCTCGATGCCGCCGGCGCCGTGCGGGAGGAGGGCACCGAGACCTGGCGGCTCGCCACGCCATCCGAACCTGTTCCGGCACTGGACTTCTGCACTCCGGCCTGGGGTGAGCTGCTCCGTGACCACCTCGAGGCCGACCCCGCCTTCGGGTCCGCCCTGGCCACCTGGGACGGCACCGTCGGCCTCCGCTGTGGCGACCGGGAACTGCACCTGCGGATCTACCGCGGCCGCATCGTCGACGTCACGCGGCGCACCCCGCACGGGGCCACCTTCACGTTCGTCGCACCCGACCACACCTGGGTCGACCTGATCCTCGGTGCGCACGACGACTTCATGCGCCGCGCAATCGGCGGCGAATTCTCCTCCACCGGAGACGGATACGAGTATCTTCGGCTCACCAAACCGCTGAACCTGATCATCGGCCACGCCCGTGCCGTCGCGAGAAAGGCCCGCTCATGATCGAGGCCCGTTACCTGGACATCGACGGAGCCCTCGGATTCGTCGAGATCGTCACCCCCGCCGGCGAACACGCCCCCGACGCGCTTCCCACCGTGCTGTGCATCCACACCGCCGGGCAGAGCGGGGTGCAGTGGCGGCACGTCGCCCACGACCTCGCGGCCCGCGGCTACCGCGTGCTCGTGCCCGACCTGCCGGGACACGGCCGATCCGAGCCCGCCCCGGACGGACCGGTCACCAGCCTCACCACGTACGGCGACTGGCTCACCGCCCTGCTCGACGCGCTCGACGTGCACCGGCCGTACGTGCTCGGCTGCTCGATCGGCGGCAAGCTGACCCTCGAACTCGCCACCCGACCGGACCGGCCGCTCGCCGGCGCCGTCGCGATGGAGGCCGAGGCCGGCCCCGGCCGCGTCAATGTCTCGGGTCTGCGCCGCGAACTCGAGGACGTCGCCGGGCCGTCGCGCGCCGAACGCACCTATCTGGGCACCCTCGCCTCCGTCGGGCGTTCGGTACCCGCCGCGACGGCGCACCGGATCGCCCTCATGCACAAGCGGGAGGACCCGGAGATCTCGTCGTCCGACCTCATCGGCTGGGGCACCCACGACGTGCGCGACCGGCTGCCGCTGCTGACCTGCCCGCTCCACCTCGTCGTCGGGGCCGACGATCCGTGGCTCGACCCGGACGCCGTCGCGGACCTCGCCGTCCGGATCAACGACATCTCGCCGGGACGGGCGCGGTTCACCCGGCTCGACGGCGTCGGCCACTATCCCATGGAGGAGGTGGAGGGCTTCGCCGTCCTCGCCGACTCGTGGCTGACCGACCTGCGGGGCGCCACCGCGGAGGTGCTGTCATGACCGCGACCACCACCTCCGGACTGGCCGCGTTCCTCGACGACCTCGTCGCCGCCGATCCCGGTGCCGTCGCCACCTACGACGTCGCCGACGGGCGGCTGCTGATCTGCAACAGGGCGGAGCTGCGGCGCCGCGTGCAGGCGGTGCGGGCCGAACTCGCGGCCGTCGGCGTCCGGCGCGGCCGGTGCATCGCGGTGCTGTTGCCCAACTGGTCCGACGCCCTCGTGTGGCAGTTCGCGGCCGCGGCGCTCGGCGCCCACGTGATCGGCGTGAACACCCGCTACAACACCGCCGAGGTGGCCCACATCCTCACCGCGGCGCGGCCGGCGGTCGTCGCCGTCGCGGCCGGCTTCCACGGCCTGGACCTGTTCGGCACGCTCCGTGCCGCCTCGGAGGTCGCCGCGGTGCCGGCTCCCGCGGTCGCGGTCGTCGCCGAACCCGGCGGGGGATCCGCCGATCCGGCCCCCTTCGACCTCGGCGCCGGGTCCTGGTGCGCGGGCGGCGGCGACACCCGCGGCGTGCGCGCCCCGGACACGCCCGACACCGCGACGCTCACGCCCGCCGGCGCGGAGGACGATCCGGCGGACCCGCTGGCCGTCGCGTTCACCACGTCCGGCTCCACCGGAACCCCCAAGCTCGCCGCCCACCGCGACTCGGCGATCGTGCGGCACGCTCGCGCCGACGCCGCGATCATGCGGGTCGAGCCCGGCGACGTCGCGCTGTGCGTGCTGCCGGTCTCCGGGGTGTTCGGCTACAGCACCGCCATGGCCGCGCTCGCCGGCGGTGCCGCGCTGCTGATGGAGCCGGTCTTCGATGCCGCGGCGACCCTGCGCCGCATGGAACAGCTGTACGTCACGCACGTTGTCGGGGGCGACGACCTGTTCGGCCGGCTCCACGACACGTGGCACGCCGAGATGCGCGCCGACCTGTCGGCGCTGAAGTGGCTCGGCATCGCCGACTTCCTCGGCCGCTCGCACGAGATCGCCCGCTGGGCGCGCGACGAGTTCGGCGCCCACACCTCGGGCGTGTTCGGGTCGTCCGAGGTGTTCGCGCTGGCGTTGCTGTGGTCGGCCGGCGACCCGGAGTCGGTGCGCTGGAACGGCGGCGGCCGCCCGGTCGACCCGTCGGTCGACGTCCGCATCGCCGACCCGCTCGACGACCGTGTCCTCCCGGACGGGGAACAGGGCGAGCTGCAGGTGCGCGGCCCCAACGTCGTCGACGCCTACCTCGGCAACCCCGATGCCGCCCGCCGCGCATTCACCGCCGACGGCTGGTTCCGCAGCGGCGACCTCGCCGTCGCGACCGGAGACGGCGGCTACACCTACGTGTGCCGGATGGGAGACGTGCTGCGGCTGCGGGGGTTTCTCGTGGACCCGGCCGAGATCGAGCACCGTCTCGCCGAACACCCCGGGGTGCGGACCGCGAAGGTCGTCGGCATCACCGGCGAGGGCGGCTACACCCGGGCGGTGGGGTTCGTCGTCCCCGTCGAGGACGCCGTCGAGTTCGATGCGGCATCGCTGAAGGCGTGGTGCGCCGAGACGCTGGCCGCGTTCAAGGTGCCGGCGACGATCCACGTGATCGAGACGATGCCCACGACGGTGGGCGGCAACGGCACCAAGATCCGCGCCGTGGAACTGCGTGAGTGGGCGCAGCAATGGACCGACCGCGAAAGGGACTTCCGACGTGACCGCAACTGATGTGACCGCAACCGATGTGGTGATCTGCGAACCGCTGCGCACACCGGTGGGCCGGTACGGCGGGGCGTTCGTCGACGTCCCCGCCACCGACCTCGCCGCCGGGGTGATCTCGGAACTGCTGGCGCGCACGGGCATCGACCCGGAGTCGGTGGACGACGTGATCTTCGGCCAGTGCTATCCCAACGGCGAGGCCCCCGCGATCGGCCGCGTCGCCGCGCTCGACGCGGGCCTGCCGGTGACGGTGCCGGGCCTGCAGCTCGACCGCCGGTGTGGGTCCGGGCTGCAGGCCGTGCTCGACGCGGCGATGCGCGTGCAGACCGGCGTCGCCGACGTCGTGATCGCCGGTGGCGTCGAATCCATGAGCCGCGCCGAGTACTACACCGAATCGATGCGGTGGGGTGCCAAGGGGGCTCCGGCCGCCCTGCACGACCGCCTCGCCCGCGGCCGGGTCACCGCCGGCGGCCGTCACCATCCCGTCCCCGGCGGGATGCTCGAGACCGCCGAGAACCTGCGCCGCAAGTACGGCATCGGCCGACGCGAACAGGACGAGCTGGCCGTCGAATCGCACCGGCGCGCGGTGGCCGCCATCGAATCCGGGGTGTTCGCGCAGGAGATCGTGCCGGTGGCGGTGCCCCAGCGCAAGGGCGACGACCGCATCGTGGACCGGGACGAGCATCCGCGCGCGGACGCCTCCGTCGACACCCTCGCGAAACTGCGGCCGATCATGGCGGCGCAGGATCCGGAGGCGACGGTGACCGCGGGCAACGCCAGCGGTCAGAACGACGGTGCCGCAGCCTGTCTCGTCACCACCCGCGCGCAGGCGGACCGCCTGGGCCTGCGTCCCCTGGGCCGGTTGGTGACCTGGGCGGTGGCCGGCGTCGCGCCGGCGGAGATGGGCATCGGCCCGGTGCCGTCCACCGAGAAGGCCCTGAAGCGCGCCGGCCTGACGCTCGCCGACATCGACCTGATCGAACTCAACGAGGCGTTCGCGGCGCAGGCACTCGCGGTGACCCGTGAATGGAACTTCGGGACAACCGATTTCGAGCGGACGAACGTCAACGGTTCGGGAATCTCGCTCGGCCACCCGGTCGGGGCGACCGGCGTGCGCATCCTCGCCACGTTGCTGCGCGAACTGGATCGTCGCGGGGCGCGCTACGGCCTCGAGACGATGTGCATCGGTGGCGGGCAGGGGCTGACGGCGATCTTCGAAAGGGCCGCATGACGACCCGGCCGCTCGAGGGGATCCGCGTCGTCGACCTGTCGAGCTTCGTCGCCGGTCCGACCGCCGGGCGCATCCTCGCCGAGCTCGGTGCCGACGTGGTCCGTGTCGATCCGGTCGCCGGCGCGGTCGACGGCGGGCGGTGGCCCCTCGCGGAGTCGGGGGCGAGCCTGTACTGGACGGGGTTGAACCAGGCGAAGCGGTCCGTCGCGGTGGACCTGCGCAGTGCGGACGGTCGTGCCGTCGTCACCGAGCTGATCGCCCGGTCCGGGGTGGTGCTCGAGAACGCGGCCCACGCACCGTGGCTCGCCCACGAGGTGCTCGCCGCGCGACGACCCGACCTGATCCACCTGCACATCGCCGGCAACGCCGACGGCACCCCCGCCGTGGACTACACGGTCAACGCCGCTGTCGGGCTGCCTCTCATGACCGGGCCCGTCGATGCTGCGGCCCCGGTGAACCACGTGCTCCCGGCCTGGGACCTGATCACCGGGGTGCAGGCGGCCCTCGGCATCGTCGCCGCGCTGCGCAGGCGGGACCGCACGGGGGAGGGCGCGTACCTCGAGCTCGCGCTCGAGGACGTCGCGGTGTCCGCGGTCGTGAGCATGGGCTGGCTGGCCGAGGCCGAGGAACGCGGCTCGGCCCGCGACCGGCAGGGCAACGCGCTCTACGGCAGCTACGGGTCCGACTTCGCCACGGCGGACGGCCGCGCCGTCATGGTCGTCGGCCTCACCCCCGCACAGTGGCGATCGCTCGTCGAGGTCACCGGCACCGCCGAGGTCTTCGCGGCGCTCGAACGGCACCGCGGGCTGCGGTTCGCCGACGAGGGTGACCGCTACGCCGCGCGCGACGAGATCACGGCGATCCTGCGTCCGTGGTTCGCGGCGCGCACGCTCGCCGAGATCGAGAAGGAACTGTCCGGCAGCCGGGTGCTGTGGGCGCCGTACCGGACCATGGACGAGGTGGCCGCCCGCGAGTACGCGGTGATCGAACGCGTCGAGCAGCCCGGCGTCGGCCCGGTGCCGACGGCGCGCTCCCCGTTGCGCTGGGACGGGACGTACACCGAGGCGCGCCCGGCGCCGCGCCACGGGCAGCACACCCGAGAGGTACTCGAAGAACTCGGTCTCTCCCCCGAGCGTGGAGACGAACCCGGCGGAGCGCGCTGACCGCGGCCGTGTCGAGTGCGCTGAGCGCCGTTCGGTCCGGTGACGAGCCCGGTCACTCCTCGGCGAAACCGCCGAAGAACAGCGCAACGAGCACGTCGGTGAACTCGTCGGTGGTGTATCCGTCCCGTCCCGGCCAGTGCATGCTCGCCCACAGCGCGTCCCGCACCGTGCGGTAGAAGACCTCGGCGGGGATGTCGGAGCGGAAGCTGCCGTCGGCGACGCCGGTGGCGATCGTGGTCAGCCAGTAGTCGCGCACCGTGCGCGACGGTGCGTCGACGACGTCGAGCAGGCCGTTGTCGCGCAGGTACTGCCGGTTCTGCTGGTAGATCGCCGTCGGATGGGGATGCTCCTCGATCACGACGAGGGTCTGGTGGATCAGGCCGCGCACAGTCTCGCGGGGACTCGTCGAGGTCTCCACGACGCGCCGGAAGCGCTGGTCGATGTCGGCCATGAAGCCGCTGAGGATCTCGGCGACGAGTGCATTCTTGGATCTGAAGAAGTGGTACAGGCTGCCGGAGAACACTCCGGCGCGTTCGCCGATGTCGCGGACCGTCGTCGGCCCGATCCCCTTGGTCGCGAAGAGTTCGGCCGCGAGCCGCATGATCTCGTCGCGTCGGTCCGACGTCATGGTTACCTCACCTTCCGATTCGCCGGTTCGGCGCGAGTTTTCCGCCCTCTGTTCCAACTGAGTGGGAGTGGGCAGTCCTGGCGGGGCGCCCGCGCCTACGGTACTGCACCAAGCGCTTGCTCAAGAAAGGTGGTGCGGACATGCCGACGCTGGAACAGGAGTTGGAACGCGAGTTCGAACAGTACGTCGGGAAGGTGGCCGAGCCCGCCCGGGTGGCCCGGTACGCCGTCGACGAGGCGATGATCCGGAACTGGGTCGAGGCCCACGACGACTACAACCCCGTCTACGTCGACCGGGACGCGGCCCGCGCGACCGGACGACCGGACGTGGTGTGCCCGCCCGCGATGATCTCGACGTGGGTGATGGCCGGCTACCGCCGCTGGCGCGAGGTGCAGCGGCTGCGCGCCGAAGGACGGACCGAGGACTTCGCCTACTCCGCGCTGATGACACTGCTCGACCGGCACGGCTTCACCTCCGTCGTCGCCACCAACGCCGAGCAGGACTACCACCGCGAACTCGTCCCGGGCGACCACGTCACCGCGCACTTCACCATCGAGTCGATCTCCCCGGTCAAGCACACCGGCCTGGGCCGCGGCTGCTTCGTCACCCTGCACAAACGCTACGAGAACCAGCACGGCGAACTGCTCGTCGAGGAGCGGTTCCGATTGCTCCGCTTCAATCCGAACACCACCGAGGAGGCGTGATGACGGCCGTTCCCAGGTTGACCGTCACCCAGGACAACGAGTTCTGGTTCGCAGCCGCCCGCGAGGGCCGGCTCGAGATCCAGCGCTGCAGCGACTGCGGCGCGCTCCGGCATCCGCCGGGACCGGCGTGCCCGAAGTGCCGCTCCTTCAAATGGGACGCTGTCGAGTCGTCGCGCCGCGGCACCCTGCACAGCTGGACCGTGATCCACCACCCGAAGGACCCGTCCTTCGACTATCCCCTCGCGGTCGGGCTGATCGACCTCGAGGAGGGCATCCGGATCGTCGCCGACATCGCCGGGGTCGAGCACGACCGGCTGCAGATCGGCATGGAGCTCGAGGTCGGCTTCGCCGAGCACGCGCACGGCGAAATCCTGCCGCAGCTGCGTCTTCCGGGCGGAGGTGCCGCATGAGCCTGCCGACCGTGTCCGTCGGCACCGAACTGCCGGCACTGGACCTGCCCCTCGATCGCAGCACCATCGTCGCCACCGCCATCGCCTCCCAGGATTTCGAGGACGTGCACCACGATCCGGGCGCAGCCGGAAAGCGCGGCACGCCCGACATCTTCATGAGCATCAACTCGACGAACGGATTCGTCGACCGCTACATCACCGACTGGGCCGGGCCGACCGCCCGCATCCGCCGCGTCGCACTGCGGCTGGGCGTCCCCAACTTTCCCGGCGACACCATGCGCCTGACCGGGACGGTGACCCGCGTCGACCCAGGCGCCGTCACCGTCGAGGTGCTCGGCCGTAACGCCCGAGGAACGCACGTGACCGCCGAGGTCACCGTCGCACCGTACGAAGGACAGACACGATGAGCGGCAGGATAATTCCCGGCGGGGGCTTCGCCCGCAGGGCGGCGATCGTCGGCATCGGCGCCACCGAATTCTCCAAGAACTCCGGGCGCAGCGAATGGCAGCTGGCCTGCGAGAGTGTGCTCGCCGCGCTCGAGGACGCACAGATCGGCGTCGAGGAGGTGGACGGCTTCGCGCTGTTCACGATGGAGACCAACCCCGAGATCGCGGTCGCCCGCGCACTCGGCATCCCCGAACTGACGTTCTTCAGCCGCATCCCGCACGGCGGCGGCGGCGCATGCGCACCCGTGCAGCAGGCGGCGCTCGCCGTCGCGAGCGGTGTCGCCGACGTCGTGGTCGTCTACCGGGCCTTCAACGAACGTTCCGGCACCCGGTTCGGCGCCGGCCCGCCGCCGTTCGCCTACACGGCCAACACCGATCAGGAATACCGCAACTGGATCAATCCCTACGGGCTGCTCACCCCCGCCCAGCAGGAGGCGTTCCTCGCCCGGCGCTACATGCACAAGTACGGCGCGACCAGCGCCGACTTCGGCCGCATCTCCGTGCTGTCGCGCAAGCATGCCGCAAACAACCCCAAGGCATGGTTCTACGAGCGGCCCATCACCCTCGACGAGCACCAGAACTCCCGGATGATCGCCGACCCGCTGCGGCTGCTCGACTGCTGCCAGGAGAGCGACGGCGGACAGGCCCTGGTGATCGTCAGCACCGAGCGGGCCCGCGACCTGCCGCACCCGCCGGCCGTCGTCTCCGCCGCCGCGCAAGGCGTCGGGCCCCAGCAGATCTCCATGAGCAGCTACTACCGCGAGGACATCGACGAGATGCCCGAGGTCGAGCTGGTGGCACGGCAGCTCTGGGATCAGGCGGGCATCGATCCGGACGACATCGACGCCGCAATCCTCTACGACGCGTTCACCCCGATGGTGCTGCTGCAACTCGAGGAGTACGGGTTCTGCGCCCGCGGCGAGGCCAAGGACTTCATCGCGGACGGCAACCTCGAACTCGACGGCCGTCTGCCCGTCAACACCCACGGCGGACAACTCGGCGAGGGATACATCCACGGCGTCAACGGAATCGCCGAGGGCGTGCGGCTGATCCGCGGCACGTCGGTGAACCAGCCCGGCAAGGACGTGGCGAACGTTCTGGTCACGGGCGGCTCCCCGGTGCCGCACAGCGCACTCGTGCTCTCCACCGACAACTGACCGACCACCCATCCAGAGGAAGTCCCGACATGACCGAACGCATCACCTATGCCCGCGCCACCCACGGCGAGGACGAAATCCGAGCGGTGGTCGACGTCCTGCGCAGCGGCCATCAGGGGCTGCGCATCGGCAAGAACGTCCTCGAGCTCGAACGCCGCATCCCCGAGCTGTCCGGGAAGCAGTACGGCGTGATGTGCAACTCCGGATCCTCCGGCCTGTACCTCGCGGTCGAGCTGCTCGATCTGCCGAAGGGCAGCGAAGTCATCACCTCGCCGCTGACCTTCTCCACCGACGTCGCGCCCCTCGTGCGCGCCGGCCTGATACCGGTCTTCGTCGACGTCGAACCGAACACGTTCAACGTCGACGTCACCAGGATCGAGGCGATGGTCACCGACCGGACCCGCGCCGTGCTCATCCCGAACCTCGCCGGCAACTGCCCGGACTGGGACGCGATCCGGGCCGTCGCCGACCGGCACGACCTGAAGGTGATCGAGGACACCTGCGACACCCTCGGCGCCCGGCTGCGCGGCACGCCCACCGGCGCGCGCGCCGACCTGACCGTCACCAGCTTCTCCATGGCCCACATCATCACGTGTGCCGGCACCGGCGGCATGGTCATGATGGACGACGAGCAGACCCGCGATCGCGCACTCCTGCTGCGCCGGTGGGGACGTCGATCCGAGCCGAACCTGTTCGGCAACGGACGTGGACGCGTCTTCCGGGAGGATCTGGACGGGGTCGACTACGACAACGACTTCATCTTCGACCTGCTGCCGTGGAACTTCGAGCCGTCCGAACTCGGCGCCGCCTACGGTGTCGTGCAGCTGAACAAGCTCGCGCAGAACTACGAGCGGCGCCGCAAGACCTTCGCGGAGTTCACCGCCGCGTACGGCGCCTACCCCGAGTTCTTCAGCACGCCGGTGGAGACCGATGAACTCGACACCGCCTGGTTGTGCTATCCCGTCACGGTCACCGCCGACGCCCCGTTCTCCCGTAGCGACCTGCAGGAATTCGTCGACGCGCAGGGCATCGACACGCGAACCGTGTGGAGCGGCAACATCACCCGCCACCCGATGATGGCGGGCGTCGAGCACCGCGTGCCGGACGAAGGCCTGCCCGAGGCCGATGCGGTGTTCGAGCGCGGCATGACGCTCGGCATGAGCCACGGGCTGTCCGACGAGGAGGTCACCCGCGTGACCGACGCGATCCACGCCTTCGCCGCGAAGTGGAGGTGACCGCCGTGCCGTCTCGTTTCACCGGCCGCATCTGCGACAGCCTCGGCCTCGTCGACGAATTCGGGCGCGAGGTCCGCGGGCTCGACAATCGGCAGTGGACCCGGGTGCAGGTGCCCGCATGAAGCCCGTGATCGTCGACGCCGCACGCACCCCCTTCGGCAAGCGCGACGGCTGGATCTCCGGTCTGCACGCCGCCGAGTTGCTCGGTCTCGCGCAACGCGGCGTGCTCGACCGGCTCGACCTCGATGCCACCCTCGTCGAGCAGGCCGTCGGCGGGTGTGTCACCCCGATCGGGGAGCAGTTCGGCAACATCACCCGCACCGCGTGGATGCACGCCGGCCTGCCGTCCCACACCGGGACCACCACCATCGACGCCCAGTGCGGCACCGCGCTGCAGGCGGTGCATCTCGTCGCCGGGCAGATCGCGCTCGGCACCCTCGAGGTCGGCCTGGCGTGCGGCGTCGAACTGATGTCGCGGGTCCCGCTCACCTACAAGGTCGGCACCGGCGCCGGCACCCCGCGGCCGGCGTCGTGGTCGGTGGACACCCCCGACCAGTACACGGCGGCCGATCGCATCGCCCGGCACCGCGGCTTCTCCCGCGAGGACCTCGACGCGTTCGGCCTGCGGTCGCAGCAGCGGGCGCGCGACGCCTGGGACGCCGGGTGGTTCGACCGGCAGATCATCCCCGTCGCCGTCCCGAGCGACGACGGCGACACCACGGTCACCCGGGACCAGGGACTGCGCGAGACCGGCATGGAGGCGCTCGCGCGGTTGCGTGCCACGATCGAGGGCGGTCTCCACACCGCCGGCACCTCGTCGCAGGTGTCCGACGGGGCGAGCGCCGCGGTCCTGATGTCCGAGGACAGGGCACGTGAACTCGGTGCGGCGCCGCGGGCCCGGCTGCTCGCGCAGTGCGTCATCGGCGGCGACACCGAGTTCATGCTCGACGGTCCGGTGGCCGCGGCGCAGGTGCTGTTCGACCGCACCGGGATGACGGTCGCCGACGTGGACCTGTTCGAGGTCAACGAAGCCTTCGCGGCCGTGCCGATGTCGTTCGCCCAGGTGCACAAGGTCGACCCGGACGTGCTCAACGTCGGCGGCGGTGCCATCGCCCTCGGTCACCCGGCCGGCGCCACCGGAATCCGGCTGCTGGCCACCGCGATCGACGAACTCGAACGCCGGGACCGGCAGGTCGCGATGATCGCCATCTGCGCGTCGGCTGCCACCACGTGCATGATTCTGGAACGGATGTAAGTCATGGCCATTGCACTCGACGCCGACCATCGCGACCTTGCCGACTCCGTCGCGGGCCTCGCCCGTCGCCATGCCCCGATCGAACGCACCCGCGCCGCGTTCGCCGACCTGGCGGCGGGCAAGCGGCCCGAGATCTGGGATGCGTGCATCGCGCAGGGCCTGCACGCCCTGCACCTGCCCGAGGAGCACGGCGGCGGTGGGGCGGGATTGCCGGAACTCGCGGTCGTGGCCGAGCAGTTCGGCCGCGCCCTGGTACCCGGGCCATGGGTGCCCACCGTCGTGGCCGGCGCGCTGACCGCCACCCTCCCGGCCGAGGGCACCGCGGCGGAGTTGTTGCGGCGGTTCGCCGACGGAGCGACCGGTGCCGCCGTCACCACCCCCGGTCTCGTCGCGATCACGTCGGGGCGGGGATGGACGGTCACCGGTGTCTCCGAGCCGGTGCTCGGGTTGCCCGGCGCCGACGAGGTGATCGTGCGCGCCACCGCCGACGGCGCGCCCGTGTGGTTCAGGCTCCCGCCCGCGGCCGGAGAGGTCGAGCTCGCCGACGGCGTGGACCCCACCCGCTCGGTGGGACGACTGCGACTGTCCGGAGCGGCGATCACGCCCGAGCACCTGCTCCCGGCGATCGACGACGACGACGTGCAGCTGATCGTCAACACCGTGTTCGGCGCCGAGGCGGCCGGGCTTGCGGCGTGGGCGCTGGACACCGCCGTGGACCACGTCCGCAACCGGCACCAGTTCGGCCGCCCGGTGGGCAGCTTCCAGGCCGTGCAGCACAAGGCTGCGATGATGCTGGTGCGTAGCGAGATCGCCTGTGCCGCAGCGTGGGACGCGGCCCGGTCGGTGCAGCAGGGCCGGGAGCAGCAGCGGCTCGCGGCGGCGCAGGCAGGACTGACGGCAGTGCCGGCGGCCGTCGACGTGGCGCTCGAATGCGTCACCCTGCTCGGCGGTCTCGGCTTCACCTGGGAACACGACGCGCACCTGTACTGGCGACGGGCACTGTCGATCGCCTCCGTCGCCGGCCCGGAGGACGTCTGGGCACGCCGGCTCGGTGAGCTCGCACTGTCGGACGAGCGCGACTTCTCCTTCGTCGAGGCCGATGCGCTACCGGAGCTGCGCGCGCAGGTCGGCGCCGTCCTCGACGAGGTGCGTGCACTGCCGGACGACGCGGTGCACAGCGACGGATGGGCTCCGGCGCGAGGCGGGGCACGTCGCGCCCGCCTCGCCGAGGCCGGTCTCGTCGCGCCGCACTATCCCCGGCCGTACGGGCTGGCCGCCGGACCGCAGGAGCAGGCCGTGATCGCGGACGAATTCGCGCGCCGCGGCCTCGAACAGCCGACCACCGTCATCGGCGAGTGGGCCCTGCCCACCCTGCTGCTGCACGGCAGCGAGGACCAGCAGCGCCGCTTCGTCGCGCCCACCCTGCGCGGCGAGATCGTCTGGTGCCAGTTGTTCAGCGAACCGGGCGCCGGCTCGGACCTGGCCGGGTTGTCCACCCGGGCCCGCAAGGTGGACGGCGGCTGGATCCTCACCGGACAGAAGGTGTGGAATTCGATGGCGCACGAGGCGGATTGGGGTATCTGCCTGGCCCGCACCGATCCCGATGTGCCCAGGCACGAGGGCATCTCGTACTTCCTCGTCGACATGCGCAGCGACGGGCTCGACGTGCGGCCGCTGCGGCAGGCGACCGGGCGCGCGGAGTTCAACGAGGTGTTCTTCGACGACGTCTTCGTCCCCGACGACTGTCTGGTCTCCGAACCGGGGCAGGGCTGGCGCCTCGCGGTGACCACGCTCGCCAACGAACGGCTCAGCATGGGCACACAGCTCGCGCACGGCGCGGCCGCGCGGGTGCGCGACCTCGTCGAGTCGGGCCGCTACGCCGCGGGCCGCGACGACGCGTTGCGCGTCCTCGGCCGCAACACCGGCCGCGAGATGGCCCTGTCGGCGATGAACCTGCGCAGCGTGCTGCGACGGTTGTCCGGTCTCGACGCCGGCGCGGAGATCAGCGTCCAGAAGGTCTTCAGCGCCCTCGCCCAACGCGACGGCTCGCGCGGGCTGGTCTCGCTGCTCGGCCCGGTCGGCGCCGTCGACGACGACGGCCACATGCTCGACCACATCGGCCTGCCCGCGGTGCTGTTCGGCGGCGGCACCATCGAGATCCAGCTCAACGTGATCGCCCGTCGCGTGCTGGGACTGCCGCGCTGACACCGAATCCATCACACGAACCTGGAGGGGCCATGCACCCGGAACTGTCCGACAACTCACGTCGGCTCCGCACCGAACTGCGCAACTACTTCGCCGAGATCATCGACGACGACGACCGGCGCGCGCTCGTCGATCAGACCGAGGGCGGTCCCGTGTTCGACCGCATCCTGCGGCGGATGGGCCGCGACGGGTGGCTCGGTCTCGGCTGGCCCACCGAATACGGCGGCCGGGGAGAGGATCCCGAGGCCCTGTACGTGTTCTACGACGAGGTGATCCGCGCCGGCGCACCGCTGTCGCTCGTCACCCTCAACACCGTCGCGCCGGCGCTGATGAAGCACGGTACCCAGGCGCAGAAGGACTTCTTCCTACCGCCGATCCTGGCGGGCGAACTCATCTTCGCCATCGGCTACACCGAACCGAACGCGGGCACCGACCTCGCCTCGTTGCAGACCCGCGCCCGCATCGAGGGCGACGAACTGGTCATCAACGGCAACAAGATCTTCACCAGCGCCGGAGTCTACGCGGACTGGATCTGGCTGGCCGTCCGGACCGATCCGGACGCGCCGCGGCACGAGGGCATCTCGGTGGTGCTGGTACCGACGTCGGCGGCCGGGTTCTCGGTGACCGAGATCCACACCGTCGGTGGCATCAGCACCTCCGCCACCTACTACGACGACGTCCGCGTGCCGCTGACCAACGTCGTCGGCGAGCTGAACCAGGGCTGGGGCCTGATCACCAACCAGCTCAACCACGAGCGGGTGGCGCTCGCCGCCCGCGGTGGCATCGCGAACGAGTTGTACGACGCCGTCCTGGCCTGGGCGCAGTCCGAGCCCCTGGGCGCCGGGACGGTCTACGACCTGCCCTGGGTGCGCGCCAATCTGGCGGAGACGTACGCGCTGCTCAGCGCCGCCGACCTCGTCAACCTCCGGCTCGTCGCGGACGTCGCCGCGAACACCCTCGGCGGCGGTGATTCCGCGGCGGCGAAGATCTTCGGCACCGAGGCGGTCGTCACCGCCTACGGCAAGATGCAGGAGATCCTCGGCGTGCGGGGTCTGCTCCGGCCCGGCAGCCCCGGTGCCGTCCTCGAGGGGCGCGTCGAAACCCTGGCGCGCAGAGCCCAGAACAACACCTTCGGCGGCGGCACCAATGAAGTGATGCGCGAGATCGTCGCCGCCAAGTGCCTCGGCATGACGCTCGCCGCCCGTCGCCGCACCGACGCCCCCACCAGCACGAGGAGCTGACATGGATTTCGAACTCGACGACGACCTGACGAGTGTGCAGGACCTGGCGTCCCAGCTCTTCCGGCAGCTCGCGCCGGTCGATCGGGTTGTCGAGGTGGAGAAGAACGAGGGCGGCTTCGACGCGAAGCTGTGGAGTGCCCTGGCCGACGCCGGTCTGCTCGGCATCGCGGTGCCGGAGGAGTCCGGTGGCGCCGGGATGGGCCTGCTCGGCCTGATCACGGTGCTCGAACAGCAGGGCCGGCACGTGGCGCCGGTACCGCTGTGGTCGGTGACGGCGGCCGCATCGGCGATCGTCCGTTTCGGCACGGCCGAACAGGTCGAACGCCTGGTCCCCGGCATCGTGGACGGATCCCGACCCGTCGTCGCGGCGTTCGATGCGCCCTACGGTGAACTCACCTCGCTGTCGGCGGTGAGCAAGGGCGACGACCTGGTCGTCAGTGGACCCGTCGCCGGTGTGCCCGCCGCAGCCGTGGCCGCCGCGACGATCGTTCCGGTCCGGTGCGACGACGGGTCGCTCGCCGTCGCGGTGATACCGACCGGGGCGGACGGGGTCACGGTGGAACCGGTCGCCGCAACCGACCGCGGCAGCCTCGCCCACGTCCGGTTCGACGACGTCGTGGTGCCCGCGTCCGATCGCCTGCCGGGCGACGGCGCGGAGACGGTCACCTGGGTGCGCCGCCGGATCCAGCTCGCGCTCGCCGCGGTGCAGCTGGGCGTGTGCGGGCAGGCGCTGAAGACGACGGCCGAATACACCTCGCAGCGAATCCAATTCGACCGTCCGCTGTCGACCAACCAGGCGGTGGCGGTGCGGGCCGCAGACGCCTACCTCGACACCGAGGCGATCCGGCTCACCACCCGGAGGGCGGCGTGGCTGCTCGACGCCGGACGGGAGCAGGAGGCCGAATCCGCGGTTCTCGTCGCCACATGGTGGGCGTCGCGCGGCGGTCTGCGGGTGGTGCACGCGACGCAGCACCTGCACGGCGGTATCGGTGCGGACGTGGACTACCCGATCCACCGCTACTTCCTGTGGGGACGGCAATTGTGCTTCACCCTCGGCGGTGCGGACGCCACCGCGGCCGAGCTGGGCGACGTCCTCGGGTCTGCACCCAGGATCGGGGCACCCGCATGACGAACGCCGGGCGCCCGACGCTCGTCACCGGCGCCGGCAGGGCGCTCGCGCGCCGGGTCGCCGGAGAGGGCACCCGATGACCCGCACCACGGACGTGCCCGCGGACCTGCGGGAAGCGACCGCGGAACTTGTCGCCGCGACTCGCGCGCTGATGCTGGCCGCGGCGACCACGACGGCGGACGCGGACACCGTCCGCGCCGCCCGCGCAACGGTCGCCGAGCTGGCCG
>NZ_PCZU01000283.1:75926-82774 GCF_002887785.1 Rhodococcus sp. ENV425 | reverse complement strand
GCTGCGTCCGCCGTTCGACGGTCCGTCGCGGTCCCGGGACACGGGTGGGCGCGAGCCGTGGGCGCTGTTCACCCACAACCCGATGGGCATTCCGCTCGAGATCTACTTCGGCGCGGACGAGGCGCGGGCCCGGCTGGTCGCGAACGCCCTGCACGAGGGCCCGCCCGACAGCGTGCACGGCGGGTTCAGCGCTCACCTGCTGGACTGCATGCTCGGCACCCTCATGCAGGCCCGGGGCAGCCGTTCGCTGACGGCGTCGCTCGACCTGCGCTACCTGCGGCGCACGCCGCTCGACGAGCCGCTGGATCTGTATTCGCGGATCGTCGAGACCGAGGGCCGGAAGACCGTCGCCGAGGGCTGGATCGAATGCCGCGGTGAGCGCACGGTCGAGGCGCGGGGAGTGTTCGTCCACGTCGAGGGATGACCGGGCTCGTCGACGGAACAGTGTGCAGGGAAAGCGAATTCGCGGCGCGCCGGACGACCTCCGGCGCGCCGCCGCGTTCTAGTTCGCGACACCCACACGCGTTCGGTACGACAGCCGGGTCCGCGCGACGGAACCGGGCCGGCCGGGGGTGAGCATCCGTGAGGTGCGGCGCGCGGCGGCCCAGACCATCGGTGCGATGTGGGCGAGTTCGACCGAACCGCGGCACGCCACCGAGATCGCACCCACGACGCCGTCGGGGCCGGCGACCGGTGCGGCGACCGCGCTGATGGACATGGGGCACGAGTGGCCGGGCACGAACGCGAGACCCTGCCGCTGGCGCACCCGGTTCAGGCGTTCGTGCAGTACCGACAGGTCGGCGCGGGACCGGACGTGCGGTCCGGCCGTCATGAGGGCGTCCACCCTCTCCGGCTCGAGACCGGCGAGCAGCGCCCGTCCGCTGACGGTGCTCTCGGCCGGCAGCCGGGCTGCGACCTGGGAGGGGATGCCCGCGCTCGCCGAGCCCCCGATCCGGTCGAGGAAATAGACGGACGAGCCTTCGAGCACCGTTAGGTGTGCGACTCCGCCGGTGCCGATCTGCAGGTCGTTGAGCATCCCCGCGGCTGCGGCGCGCAGCTGCGAGTAGTCCGAGGGCCGGGCCATCGTCTGCATCCGCAGGCCGGGGCCGTACCCGCGGGAGTCGTGTTCGACCCAGTGCAGGTCGACGAGCTGGGTGAGCAGGCGGAACGCGGTCGAGCGGGGAAGGCCGGTGGCGGCCGTGATCTCTTCGAGGAACATCCGGTCGGGACCGGATGTGAACACGTCGAGGATCTGGGTGAACCGTTCCGCAACGCTGGGGCGCTGCTCGCGCGGCATGTCCGACACCGGAATCGAGTCACTACGCATCACAGTCAATGTCTGGCCTCCTTCGGCTCACATTACCTAGCACTTGCTTGGTGCGCTGTGCGGACCGGGCGGTGACCCGTCACGCGAGCTTGGTGCGCACGCCGGTGGTGTCCAGAGCGGCGACGCTGCGGGCGGAGAACGTCCGGTCGGCAGGGCGGTCGGCAAAGTACCCGGAGACCTGCCCGTCGAGTTCGTCGACGGTGAAGACCCCGGAGCCGGCGGTGAATCGGTTCTCCACCACCGGGGGAGCCATCAGCGCCACCATGTCGCCGTAGACGACGAAGACCTGCCCGTTCACGCGGCTCGACGCCGGGCACGACAGGTAGACGACGAAGGTCGCCACCCGCTCGGGAGCCAGGATGTCCACGGCCGAACCGGACGGGTCTTCGTCGAAGACATGCGCGGTCATCTCCGTACGCGCCCTTGGCGCGATCGCATTGGCGGCCACTCCGTACCGGGAAAGTCCTTGCGCAGCAGCCAGGGTGAGAGCGACGATCCCGGACTTGGCGGCGGCGTAGTTCGATTGCCCCGCCCCGCCGAAGAGGAACGCCTCCGACGTGGTGTTGATCAGTCGCCCGTACACCGGGGAACCCGACGATTTCGACTGTGCACGCCAGTATCTCGCTGCCGCGGTGGTCAGCGCCGCGTGCCCCTTCAGATGCACGCGGAGCACGTCGTCCCACTTTTCCTCGGTCATGTTGACCAGCATCGCGTCGCGGATGATGCCCGCGTTGTTCACCACGATGTCGAGGCTGCCGAACAGTTCGACGGCCGCGTCGACGAGGCGGTCGCCGATCGACCAGGTTCCGACGTCGCCTTCGACGGCGATGGCCGTGCCGCCGCGCTCCTCGATCTCGGCGGCGACGGTCTGCGCGGCGGCTCCGATGTCGTTGACGACGACGGCTGCGCCCCGTTCGGCGAGGGCGAGTGCCTCGGCCCGGCCCAGGCCGGACCCGGCTCCCGTCACCACGGCCGTGCGGCCGGTCAGGTCGGTGTCGCTCACAACGTCTCCTCGTTTCGGTGGATGCCGGGCCCACGGGCCGGCGCGACGGGTCCGCGCGGGCGCGGACTGTTCCTGCGGCGCGGTCCACCCTGCGGCGGCCGCTCCTGCCGATGGGGCAGCGCACGATCTCGGGCGTCCGGTGGCGGGAGTGCGACTCCGGTGTCCGCCTCGGCAGCGTATCCGACGCCGAGAGCGCATTCGATAGAATCAGATTCTTCTTCCGTCGAGGATAGGACCGATCCCGGTTCGTCGAAACTTAAGCGATATAGCTGCATATTTCCATGTATACGGCTCTGGAAGAAAGAACGTGATTCTATTCCGCTGACCGGGACCTGCGGGCGGGATCGCGCTCGGCCCACCTACGCTCCACGCAGGTGCTCGACGCGCCCGCGGCGCCCGACCGGCGGCAGGTCGGGCTGCCGGCCCGCCCTCACTCCCGGAGAACCATGAAGCGCACCGTCCACAGCGACGAACACGAGCAGTTCCGCTATGTCGTCCGGACGTTCCTCGCCGAGGACGTCGTTCCCTACTGCGACCGGTGGCAACACGACAACCGGGTACCACGCGAAGGGAGCCAGCGAGGTCATGACGACGATCATCGCGAGGCGTCTCCGGCTGTGACCCCGTCATCGCTGCCGCGGGCTAGTGTGCGCGGGTGAGTTCCGCAGCCGCCGGTGTACCCATGAGCCCGGACGACATGACCCCCGCACAACTGCGGCGACGCAGCCGGATCACCGAGACCGTCGTCGAGATGCTCGAGGAGACGAGCCCGGACAGCATCCAGATGCGGGACGTGGCCGAGCGTTCCGGGGTGGCGCTCGGCACCCTCTACCGGTACTTCCCGGCCAAGCCCCAACTGCTCGCCGCCGCGATGATGGCGTGGAACGACCGCCTGTCGCAGCGGCTCGCCGCCGAGCGCCGGCGACGCCCTGACCGCGACGCCCGGGCGGAGGATGTGATGGAGCGCGTCGTCCGGTTGTACGTGCGGCAGATGAAAGCGTTCCAGCGGGGCCCGCACTTCGCCCGCCTGGAGGTCGAGTTGCAGACCTCCCGGGATCCGTATGTGGTGGAGACGTTGGTCGAGCGATCGGCGGTCAACCGCTCGGCCGTCCTCGACGCGATGGAGGGAATCCCGGCGGAACGGGCACGGCTGGCGTCGCTGGCGATCGGCAGCACCATGCTCAATTCGCTGGTGCTGTGGACGACGGATCGCATCAGGTTCGCGGAGGCGCTGCGCAACGTCGAGGACGTGTGCCGGCTGTTGTTGAGCGACCGTCCTGCCGCGAGCTGACGGCTACCCGCCGGGGCGACGGAGCTCGTTGCACTGCAGCTCTTCACACGTCCGGACGCAATCACCTCTGCGCATCCGTCGGGTGTCCGTCGTCGTGTGCCTCCGCGGCCGGGGTGCGCCGGTGCTGCCGTAGGTGTTCCACGACGACGAGGGCGAAACCCGTAGTGGGCAAGACCGCGCCGAGGACGCACACCGCCTGCCATCCGCCGGTGAGGTAGGCGGCGGTGGACAGCGCGCTGCCGAGGGCGCCGGCCAGGAAGTAGGACGTCATGTACGCGGTGTTGAGGCGGCTGCGGGCGTCGGGCCGCAACGGCTGGATCAGGCTCTGATTGCTGATGTGCGTTCCCTGGATACCCAGGTCCAGCAGGGCGACTCCCACCGCGAGTGCGAGCACGTGGTGTTCACCGAAGGCGAGGAACACGAAGCTGGCCGCGGTGACCGCGACGAACAGACCCGTCTGCCGCCGCGCATAGCCGCGGTCGGCGAAGATGCCGGCCGTCCGTGCTGCCAGCGCGCCGGCGACCCCGACGAGGGTGAAGATCCCGATGCGGGCCTCGGACCACCCGTACCCCGGCCCGGCGAGCAGGAAGCCGACGCTGGTCCAGAACACCCCGAACGAGGCGTAGGTCAGGGCACCGTAGGCGATCCGGCTGCGCAGTACCGGTTCGTCGCGGATCAAGCACACCACCGAGGCGAGCACCGTGCGGTAGCCGGCGGTGGTCGCCGGTGGCAGGACCGGAAGGGTCCGCACCAACAGCACGGTGCAGAGCATCAGCGCCGCAGCCAGCACGAACACCGCTCGCCACCCGGCGATCCCGGCCACCAGGCCCGCCACGACGCGGGAGAGGAGAATGCCGAGCAGCAGGCCGGTCATCACGTTTCCGATCACCCGTCCGCGTTCGTCGTCCCGGGCCAGGGACGCGGCGAACGGGACGAGGATCTGGCCCACGACCGATCCGGTGCTGACGAGCACGGCCGTGGCGGCGAGGATCTGCCAGGTCGGTGCCCAGGCCATGACCAGCAGGCCGGCGGCGGTGAGCACGAGCATGCGTCGCAGCAGCCGCCGCCGTTCGACCATGTCGCCCAGCGGCACCAGCAGGGCCAGGCCGGCGGCGTACCCGATCTGCCCCGCGGTGACCACCCATCCGATCTGGGTGGTGGAGGCGTCGAGGCTGTCGGCGACGGCGCCGACGAGCGGCTGGGCGTAGTAGCTGTTGGCCACCACCAGGCCCGAGGCCAGGGCCATCGCGACGACGAGTCGGCGGGGCATGCGGGTGGTGGGGGTCTCGGCGGTCGGGGTGCCGGTGGACGGGGACTGCATGGCACCGATCCTGCGAGCTCCGGTATTGATGTGTCCAACGGGATGAATCGATGAATCCGAGCGATAGAGTCGATGAATGGAACTACGGCAGTTGCGGCACTTCTTGGCCGTCGCCGAGCACGGGCACTTCACCCGGGCCGCCGAGTCGGTGCACCTGTCGCAGTCGGCGCTCAGCGCGTCCGTGCGTGCGCTCGAGAACGAACTCGGGACGTCGCTGTTCGAGCGCACCACCCGGTCGGTGCTCCCGACCGCGGCGGGCAGAACTCTCTATCCCTACGCGCAGCGGTTGCTACGCGAGGCCACGGAGGCCCGCGCAGCCGTGGCGAGGCTGGAAAGCGGGGAGACCGGCACCCTCGCGGTGGGCACCGTGCAGACATTCCGGGCCGCGGACCTGCCGTCACTGCTCGCACAATTGCACCGCGCCCACCCGGGTATCGAGGTGGCGCTGCGGGAGTCGACCACCACCGAGCTGTTCGACGCCCTCACCACGGCCGAACTGGACCTGGCGTTCGTCGCCCTCGACGCGCGTCCGCTGCCGCCCGGCCTCGTCGCATTGCGCACCTACACCGAGGAGCTCGTCGCCGTGGTCGCGCCCCACCATCCGCTCGCCGCGGTCGCGGTGATCGATCTCGCGGAACTGCAGTCGTATCCGTTCATCGAATTCGAGGCCGGCACCGGCCTGCAGACCACGGTCGATGCGCTGTTCGTCCGCGCGGGGGTGCACCGCGACGTGACGTTCCGCGTCGGGGACATGGATCGCCTGCTCGATCTCGTCCGCCACGGTCTCGGGGTCGCGGTCATCCCGGAGCCGATCGCGCGACGCAGCGGCCTGCACCGCATCGGGCTGCGGCCCGGGCCGCAGCACCGCACATTGGCGCTGGTGTGCCGTGACCCGGCCCCGTCCTCCACCGCCGCGCGACTGTTCCTCGAACTGCTCTGACCCTGCGGTCCGAACCGACGGGAGCGTCCCGCTCGGTGCCCGGAGGGAGCGTCCCGCTCGGTGCCCGGAAGA
Source organism: Rhodococcus sp. ENV425 (assembly GCF_002887785.1). Classification (NCBI taxonomy): domain Bacteria; kingdom Bacillati; phylum Actinomycetota; class Actinomycetes; order Mycobacteriales; family Nocardiaceae; genus Rhodococcus; species Rhodococcus sp. ENV425. The sequence goes on along the minus strand of NZ_PCZU01000283.1, from coordinate 76,820 downwards.
TCAGTGGCCGGGCGTCCGGTACGCGGCGTTGCGATGCACCGCGTCGTCCATCTCCTGAGGGGTGAGCAGCCGGATCGGCACGGAACGCGCGATACCCGACGCACGGGTGCGGAACTCGAGCGTGGCCGCGGCGAGATCGTCGGGCACCTCCCCGATGACGTAGAGGTCGTGCCCGCCGAGCGCGAAGTGCACGGACTCGATGCTGCCACCGACACTCTCGACCATCTCGGTGATGGCGGAACTACGGACGGACCCACCCTCGGAGAGCAGACCCTGCGCGCCCTCGGGTGTGTAGGTGACCTGCCACAGGTACTTCGGCATGTTCTCGACTCCTCGGCTGTCGGGCCATTCCACGGCCGGGCTCGGTGCCCCTTACATGGTCGACCCGCTCGCGCCCTCGTGGGGCGGTTTCGCCCACAACCGGCGTAGGTTCGTGACCGAACCGTCCGACCTTCCCGACGAGAGGACCACTGCCGTGCCCAGACCTCCGCTGCCGCAGGCCGTCGCCGAGATGCTCGCCCAGCCGAACTACGCCACCATCAGTACGGTGCGGGCCGACGGACATCCTGTGTCGGTGCCCACCTGGTATCTGTTCAAGAACGGCCGGATCCTGGTGAACATGGACGCCGGGCGCAAGCGGCTCGAGCACCTGCGCCGTGATCCCCGGATCAGCCTGAGCGCGATGGACCCGGCGGACTGGGTGACACACGTGAGCCTCCAGGGGCGGGTCGTCGAGTTCGTCGACGACCCCGAGCTGACCGATATCGACCGCGTCGCGCGGCACTACACCGGCAAGCCCTACGGGGTGCGCAACCGGCCGCGGGTCAGTGCCTGGATCGAGATCGACCGCTGGCATGCGTGGGGCCGGCTGAAGGATGCGGCCTGACACAGTCC
>NZ_PCZU01000283.1:69146-75895 GCF_002887785.1 Rhodococcus sp. ENV425 | reverse complement strand
CGGCCCCCGCGGGCCGGGCTCACACGAGCCCGGCCCGCTTCGCCACCTTCCGAACCTGGAAGGCCACGACGATCAGCAGCACGCCGAAGAGGATGGCGTAGATTCCCAACAGCCAGATGAGGCTGATGATCCCGCTGCCGGGGAAGATCAGCAGCACGACACCCAACAGAACCGCAAGGATGCCGGCGAAGAGCGACCACCCCCATCCCGAGTTCGGGACCTTCCGGAAGCTCAGCGCACCGATGATGCCGGTGACGCCGAACAGGATCGCGTAGAACGCGATGATGTAGAGCACCACGAGTGCGGTGGCCGCGGGCCAGACGAGGGCCACGATGCCAGCGGCGATGGAGACCAGGCCCATCGCGAGCCACCAGCCCCAGCCGTCGAGGCGAGCCCGGTCGCGAATCGAGTGGTAGACGAGTACGACGCCGTCGACGATGGCGTAGATACCGAACACCACCACGAGGGCCCAGACGGTGATCCCCGGCCACACCAGGGCGACGACACCGAACAACACGGCGAGGATGCCCCGGATCAGCACCAACCACCACATCTGTTTGAACAGGGGACTGAACTGATCGTTTGCGGTGAAAGCTCTCTCGGACACGGCCACTCCTAGGATGCGGTCTCGTAGTTCGGGCACAGCGTAGGCCCGTACCGTCCCCCGCGCCTGCCGAACGACGATCCGATTCCCAGTCGTGACGAGCGTTACCGTGGACCGATGGCTCGGGTGCGGATCGGGATCTCCGGCTGGCGGTATGCCGAATGGCGCGGTGACTTCTACCCGGCGGGGCTGGTGCAGCGCCGCGAACTCGAGTACGCCGCGGAGCGGTTCGGATCGATCGAGATCAACGGCACCTTCTATGCGCTGCAGCGACCGTCGAGCTTCCTGCGGTGGCGGGACGAGACACCGGACGGGTTCGTCTTCGCCGTCAAGGGCGGCCGGTACGTCACCCACATGAAGCGCCTCGTCGACGTGGACGACGCCCTCGCCAACTTCTTCGCCTCCGGTGTGCTCGCCCTCGGTCCCAAGCTCGGACCGGTGCTGTGGCAACTGCCCCCCACTCTGGCATTCGAGCCGGAGCGCCTCGGCGCATTTCTCACGAGCCTGCCCGCGTCGACGCGCGAGGCCGCGGCGCTCGCGGCGCGGCACACGGACAAGGTGCGCGAGGACCGGGTGTGGACCGAGATCGACGCGGACCGGCCGATCCGGTACGCGCTCGAGGTGCGCCACCCCAGCTTCGCCGACGAGGAGGCGGCCGCCCTGCTCCGCCGGCTCGACGTCGCCCTCGTCGTCGCGGACACCGCGGGCCGCTTCCCGTTCCTCACCGAGGCCACCACCGATTTCGTCTACGTGCGGTTGCACGGCGACACCGAGCTGTACGCCAGCGGCTACACCCCCGAGGCGCTGGACGAGTGGGCGGCCCGGATCCGCGGTTGGCGCTCCGAGGGGCGCGACGTGTACGTGTACTTCGACAACGACATCAAGGGCTACGCGCCGTGGGACGCGCTTGAGCTACAACGCCGGGTGTGACACGGATGTCGGTGCCGGCTGGCAGGCTGGCGCCGACACGTCGGCAACCCCAGGAGGACATCGTGTGGCCAACGCAGTGGCCGGAGATCGCACGCGACGTTGCGGATCACACCGCGACCGCGCTCGCCGCGGCCCGGGCGCAGTCGGTGCCGGCGTGGGAGGACGCGGTGGCCGAGCTCGCCGCGTTGCCGTACGAGCAGGTCGCCGGGGTACACGCGACGATGATGCGGGAACTGCTCGAGGAGTTGCATCCGGACGGGCTGACCGGTGAGGACGTGCAGGCGGTGCTGGAGCGCAGCGCGCGCACGGCGTCGACGTGGCTGCCGTCGCTGCAGCCGGACACGCTGGTCGCGGTGCTCACCGGCACGCTCGGGGTGTCCGATCCCGACGCGCCGAAGGCTCGCCCCGACGAGTACCTGCGGGCGGGGCTGGTCGTGCTCGCGGATCTGCTCGCGGCACGCCGGGCGGGTCCCGAGCTCTACCTGCGCCGCGCGCTGGGCGAGATCGAACGCGCAGAGACGATCGAGATGCCCTGACGTCCCGGATCAGGGCCGGGTCTGCGCCTCGACCTCGCGGGTGAGGCGCCGCAGCAGAGCGGTGAGGGTGTCGAGTTCGCCGTCGGTGAATCCGTCGAGCAGGTGGCGTTCCCGGGTGAGGCGGCGCGGGAACTCGGTGTCGACCACGGCTCGCCCCGCATCGGTGAGTGCGAGCAGGACCACGCGACCGTCCCGCTCGAAGCGCTGACGTTCGACGAGGCCGAGTCCGACGAGGCGGTCCGCGTGCTTGGTGGTGGAAGCGCCACTCAGTCCGGTGACGGAGGTGACTTCGCTGGCGCGCAGCGGTGATTCGCTGCGGGCGAGGGCGCACAGCACCTCGAATTCGGGGCGCGTGACGCCGCTGGGGACGAGTTCGCGGTCCAGTTGGGCGAGCACCAGGGAGCTGATCCGCGTGATGCGGCCGACGACGTCGATGGGTCGCGTGTCGATGTCGGGGTACGTCTCGGCCCAGCCGACCCGCACGCGGTCGACGAAGTCCTCGGGCTGGGTGGCGTCCGTCATGGGCCCATTCTAGCGATGAGTCTCACAATCGATTTATATTTAATTTATACGTGAAGTATCTACACTGGGGGAGTGCCCCTCGCTACCTCTGTCCCGGACCGCAGCCGCCTCCGTCACTCGCGGATCGCCCTCGCGCACTCCCTCTCGCCGACGGCGTGGCGCGAGTCGCTCGAGTTCCGCAGTGCGGACGCCACGCGCGCTCCGGCGCTGCGCGTCGGGGCGGCAGTTCTCGTAGTCCTCGTCGCGGGAGGGCTGCTGGATCTGCCGCATCCGGCCGGCTTCGCCGCCCTCGGTGCACTCGCCTCGGCGTTCGGCCGGCACGAGCCCTACTCGCAGCAGGCCGGCAAGATCGCGGTGGTCGGCCTCGGGGTGGTCGGGTACGCCGCACTCGGTGCCGCCGTGGGGACCACCGGTGCGGCCATGTGGACGCAGATCGCGGTGCTCTCCGTCGCGGCCGCGATCGCCTTCTGGATCCTCGGCGCCTTCCGGCTGTCCGGCCCCGGCCCGGTGATCCTCATCTTCGCCGCGGCCGGTGCCGCCGGATTCGCCCGCACCGCCGTAGACGTGCGCGACGTGGTCGTCGCGACGGCCCTCGGCGCGCTCGTCGGCTGGGCCGTCGCGATGCTGCCCGCGCTGCATCACCCGCACGGTCCCGCCCGGCTCGCCGTGGCCCGGGCCCTGGCGGCGGTCGCGGCGATCGAACGCGACGGCGAACGGGCCGTGCCGGGCGCCCGGGCGGCGATCGCCCGCGCCCACGAGGTTCTCGCGCTCGGATTCAGCCGGACCGACCGGCACACCCACGAACTGCTCGCGCTGCTCGACGCGGCCGAGACGGTCGTCGACGGGGCCGCATCCGGCGTCGCGGCCGATCGCGTCGCCGAATTCGCCCTGTTCGAGGCCGAGCTGCGAAAGGTGCGGCGCGACATCGCGATTCCTCGCGTCGATGCGTCGGGGGCGCCGGTCCTCGCGCGGCCCGCCGGATTCGCGCGAGAGGGATTCGCCCGGTTGCGCGATCGCGCGCTTCTCGTCGGCGCGGGCCGGGTGCTGCTCGCCGCGCTGATCGCGGGCTGGTTCGCCGAGGCCGCCGGTCTGCAGCACCCGCTGTGGGCGACGATGGGCGCGATGGCCGCGTTGCAGGGGGCCAACTACCGGAACACCGTGCAGCGCGCGATCCAGCGGTTGCTCGGCAACGTCGCAGGCGCGGTGCTCGCCGCCGCGCTGCTCGCGCTGTCCCTCGACTACTGGCCGTACGCGCTGGCCATCGTCGTCCTGCAGACGGTGGCGGAACTGTACGTGATGAAGAACTACGCAGCGACCTCCGTCGCGGTGACCGCGATGGCACTGCTCCTCACCGGTCTCGGGGCGTCCGTCGGGCCGGAGATCGCGCTGAGCCGGATCGCCGACACCCTCGTCGGTGTGGTGGTCGGCGTGCTCGTCGCGGCCGCGACGATCGACCGCGCCGACCGGCATCACCTCACGGCAGCGCCGGCGCGCTGAGTGAGCCCCGCGCGGCGGCGCTGCGTGACCCCGCGGATCGCGGGTCACCCGTTAGCATCGGCGCATGCGCGTGCGCCGGATCGTCGACCTGAGCCGCACCGTCTCCGGCGACACCCAGGTCTACCCGGGCGATCCCGTGCCGGTGCTGACGCCGCACGCGACGCTCGAGCGCGACGGGTACAACCTGCTGCGGGTGGAGATCGGCTCGCAGACCGGAACGCACGTCGACGCCCCGCTGCACATGCGCGCCGGGGCCGCGCCGATCGACCGGGTGCCGCTCGAACATTTCGTGGGTCGCGGGATCGTCCTGGACGTGCGGGGCCTGCCGCCGCGCACCGCGGTGACGCGGCGGCACGTCGTCGACGGAGTGGCCGGCGGACCGGACCCGGGCCCCGGCGACATCGTCCTCCTGCATACCGGGTGGGCCGAGCACTACGGCACCGATGCCTACTTCGAGCACCCCTATCTGTCGGAGGACGCGTGCCGGTGGCTGCTCGGGCGGGGCGTGCGCACCATCGGCCTCGACGCCCCGAGCATCGATTCCGCCCTCGGCAGTGACTATCCCGCGCATCGCCTCGTCGCCGAGGCCGGCGGCATCGTGTGCGAGAACCTGTGCAACCTCGAACTCGTCGACTTTCCCGATCCGCTGATCAGTCTTCTTCCGCTGCGGCTGCGGGACGCGGACGGCGCCCCGGTGCGGGCCGTGGCGATCGCGCTCGAGCCGTGATCAGGGCACCTGCGTCGCGATGATGCGTGCGGTGCCGTACGCCGCGGTACCGAGCGTGACGACCGCGAACGCCACGATCCATACCGCCGTCGGCACCCGGGTGAGCCACCGCAGCTGATCCGCGTCGGAGCCGTGCCCGCGGCCGCGCCGGTGGGTGCGCGCCAGTTCGAGCACCGGCCGGGTGGCGCCGAACAACAGCACCCAGGTGGTCAGGTACGCGACGGTGTAGCGCACCAGCTCGTCGCCGTAGTAGGCGGCGGTCCCGATCACCGCGCCGGCCGCCAGCACCGAGACGAATCCGAAGAAGTTGCGGATCAACAGGATCAGCAGGGCGAGCGCGGCCAGCACGGACCACAGCACCGCCGCGGGCCGGTCGACGGTGAGCAGGGTCGCGGCCACGAACCCGAGCACGGCCGGGCCGGTGTACCCGGCGAACGCGGTGGCGATCATGCCCGGCCCGCGTGGGTTGCCGGAGGACACGGTCACGCCCGAGGTGTCGCTGTGCAGGCGGATGCCCGCCAGCTGCCGGCCCACGAGCCGTGCGACGAGCGCGTGCGAGCCCTCGTGTGCCTGGGTGATCACATGCCGCGTCACCAGCCACAGCGGGCGCACCGTCACCAGCACCAGCGCGACGGTGGCGGTGAGGGCGACGAGCAGGGGCGGCGCGGGCTCGCTCACCGCGGAGACGGCGTGCCATCCGGCGCGGACCGCCGACCCGAAGGACTCGAGTGGCGTGGACGGATCGGCCTCAGGGTCCACGGTCGGCACCTTTCTCTCGGGAGTCCGCCATCGTACGGTCCGGCAATTCGCTCCACGGGCGCCGGGAATGTGCCACTCTCTATAGGGGCTAATCATTCATATCAATAGGGAGGCCGGGTGTCGGTCGAGGTTCTGGAAAGGCGCCGGGTGGCTCGGCCGTCGTGGATCGCACTGTCGGTGTTCCTCGTGTTCGCGGCGAGCAATGCCCCGGCTCCGCTGTATGTGGTCTGGCAGCGCGAGATGGGTTTTCCACCCAGCACGGTCAGCCTGATCTTCGTCAGTTACATAGTCGGGTCGGTCGTGGCGCTGGTGTTCGGTGGCCGCGCTTCGGACCGATTCGGACGTCGGGCCGTCCTGCTGCCCGCCCTGGGTCTCGCGATCGTGGCCTGCCTCGTGTTCGCGACGGCCCGCACGCCCCTGTGGCTGGAGGCGGGGCGGTTCTTCATCGGCCTCGCATCCGGGGCGTTCGGCGCGGCGGGGTCGGCGGCGATCGCCGACGCGTTCGGCCCCGGCCGCGGAGCGCGTGCCGCGCTGTACGCGAGCGCGGCACCCGTCGCCGGGTCGGCCGTGGGGCCGCTGCTCTCCGGGGTGCTGGCCGACGTCGCGCCGGCGCCCACACGGCTGGTCTTCCTGGTGCTGATCGTTCCGCTGGCGGCGGCCGCGATACCGCTGACCGCCGTCGGCGGTCGTCCGGCCGGGGTGGGCGGTCGCTGGGTGCAGCTGCCGAGCATCCCGCGCGAGATCGCGGGAACCGTGCTGCTGTCCATGGCTGTGGCCGGCAGCCCCTTCGCGCTGGCGGGGCTGTTCATCTCCCTCGGCCCGGCGTTGATCGCCGACCTGCTCGGCAACGACACGCGAACCCTGGCCGGCGCGGTGTCGTTCGTGGTCTTCGGGGCCGGGGCCGGGGCGCAGTTCCTCGTCCGCCGGATGAGCATCTACCGGGTCGCGGTGGTCGGGCTCTCGGTTTCCGCGCTGGCCGCGGTGCTCATCGCCGTCGCCGTCGGCGCCGCCTCGGTGCCCGTCATCGTCGTGGCCGCGATCGCGGCAGGCCTGGGTCAGAGCCTGGCACAGCTCGCCGGGCTCACCCTCGCGCGCGGGTATGCGCCGGAGGGGCGGACCGCCGAAGTGGTGTCCATGGTGTGGCTCGCCGGATACGCCACCGTCGGGTCGGGGA
>NZ_PCZU01000283.1:36586-69100 GCF_002887785.1 Rhodococcus sp. ENV425 | reverse complement strand
ACGCCTTCTGCGGGTTCTTCCTGGCCTGCGTCTGCGGTGCCGGGGTCGCGGTGGTGCGTCGCCGGCCGGTCGTCGAGGCACTCGGAGCGGACACCCATTGACACCCGACAATCAATGAATATGATTATGACCTAAATCACGCGGTCATCGAATCGGAGGAGTGCGCAGTGACCTACACCATCACCGAGCCCTGTGTCGACGTCCTCGACAAGGCGTGCATCGAGGAGTGTCCGGTGGACTGCATCTACGAGGGCGGCCGGATGATGTACATCAACCCGGAGGAATGCGTCGACTGCGGCGCCTGCGAACCCGTCTGCCCCGTGGAGGCGATCTTCTTCGAGGACGACGTCCCCGAGGATCGCGCCGGGTACACGCAGATCAACGCCGACTTCTTCGCCGAGATCGGCTCACCGGGCGGCGCTTCCAAGATCGGAAAGACCGACTACGACCCACCGCTCGTGAAGAGTCTGCCCGTACGGGCATGATCGCGGTCCGGGCTCCGCGACCCGGCCGGGGACCGGTCCTCCTGGGCGCCGCGGTGGCGGCCGCATTCACGTTCGCCGTCGTCGGGTCCAACATTCCGGGCCCGATCCTGCCGTTGTACGAGGACCATCTGGGCCTGTCCCCGTTCGTGCTGGCCGCCCTGTTCGTGACGTACTTCGTCGCCCTGGTGTCGATGTTCCTGGTCGTGAGCAGGAGCGCGCTCGGACGGTTCGCGTGGGCCGTCCTGCCGGGTGCGCTCGTCGTCGGGGTCCTCGGCGACGTCGCCCTGTGGTCCGGCGCCGACACCGTCTGGCTGCTCTTCGTCGGCCGTGCCCTGACCGGAACGTGTGTCGGGCTCGCCACCGGATCCGCCGCCACGCTCGCCGTGGCGGCGCGCGGCGACGCGGGCCGCACCCTTGCGGCGACCGGCGCGATCGCGGGCTCGTTCCTCGGCCTGATCGCCGCGGCCACCGTCGCCCAATTGCTGCCGGAGCCCACCGTTCTCATCTATCGGCTGCACGCCGTCTCCCTCGTGCTCTCGGGACTGCTGCTCGCCGCCGCGCTGTGGGGGAACAGGCGCCGGCTCTCCGCGCTCCGGCACGCCGAGCCCCCGCGCCCGGCGGGACCCGTTCCGGCCGGCGCGGGCGCCGCGTTCGACCGGAACAGGTTGCCCGCCTACGGATTGGGTGCGGCCGGGTGGACGGTCGGCGGCATCGCCGTCGGCGTGCTGCCGTCGGCGTTGCGCGACGGGATCGGGTCCGAGCTGCTGGTGGTCGGCGTCCTCGCCGCCATCATCCTGCTCGTCACGGCCTGGTTGGGCCCCTACCTCGCCCGGGCCGCAGGCCGTTTCCCGGGGCCCCAGCTGTGTCTGCTCCTGCTCGCCGGTGGTGGCGTGTTCGTCGCCGCCGGCCTCGTCGCCCGCACGCTGTGGCCGGTACTGGCCGGCAGCTTCCTGTGGGGCATCGGGCAGGGCTTCGCATACGCGCAGGGCCTCATCCTGCTCACCGCCGGCATGACGCCGGTGGAGCAGGGGAGGAGCACGTCGCTGTACGCGTGTTCGTCGTACGGCTTCGCGGCGGTGATGATCCTGGTGGCCGGCGCCTTCTCGTCGGCGTGGGGATACTCCTACGGATCCGCCGGTGCGGTAACGATTTTTGTCCTCTTCTGTGTGGCCGTCGCGGGGGCGGGACGGGGTCGGTGGACACCGGCCGTCGCCGTGGACCCCGTACGCGTCCCCGCCCGCAAATAATTCCTGCGCATATCCGGATCGACCTCTGGACATTTCGTCGGCGTGGCTCTACTGTGACGGGCATCACGACTAATGATGCATATCATTCGACCGGAAGGTGCACACATGTCTCGAGTCGACCGGAAAGTCCGGCGTCGTCTGCTCGGAGCCGCGAGCGCGTTCGGCGTCCTGTTCACGGCCGCCTGCGGCTCCGGCGGAAACGGCACCGTCGCCGACGGTGACCTGCCGGCCGAGATCAAGGTCGTCTCCGTGACCGACCAGACCGGCACCACGGCGTACGTCGGCAACAGCCAGCTCAAGGGCATCGAACTCGCGATCCAGGAGATCAACGAGCAGAATTACCTGGGTGACTCGAAGATCGTTCTGCAGAAGCGTGATTCGGCGAGCGATACGCAGACCGCGGTCAGCCAGGCCACCGAGACGCTGACCGACAAGAGTGTCAGCGCCCTGCTCGGACCGGTGCTCAGCGCCCATGCCGTCGCGATCGCCCCGCTCGTGGAACGGGCCGGGCTGCCGACGATCTTCACCCAGTCCGGCAGCGAGGGCGTCGTCATCGGCGACTACACCTACCGCGCGACGGCTCCGATGGAGACCTACTTCGTCAAGGCGCTCGAGCGGCTGCAGCAGCAGGGTGTGAAGACCGTGAGCGTGCTCTACAACGCGGGCAACGTCACCCTCGCCGGACTCGGTGAGAAGACCATCCCCGAGGGCCAGGAGAAGTACGGCTACCGGATCCTGTCGAGCACCTCCGTCCAGGCCACCACGCAGGACTTCGGCACCACCGCAACGAAGATCGCCGGTGAGAAGCCCGACGCGGTCATCGTCCTGCTCGTCGGCGCCGGCAACTCCACGGCCATGTCGCAGCTGCGCCAGGCCGGCTACACCGGCACCGTGGTGGGCAACCCCGCCGCCGGCGCGGGCAACCTCGCACCCGCCGGTGCCGCGGGCGCGGGCATGTACTGGGCCACCGACTTCAGCTTCCACCAGAAGGACGAGTCCTCGCAGCGGTTCGTCGAGGCGTACCGCGCCGAGTACAACGGGGAGAATCCGCTCAACTACGCGGCCGAGGGCTACGACGCGACCTGGATGCTCGCCCACGCTGCCAAGAACGCCGGCGGTGCGTCCCGCGACGACCTGCAGCGCGGCCTCGAGCAGGTCGTGGCCGAGGGCTTCGACGGCGCGCTCGGCCCGGTGCGCTTCGAAGGCAACGACATGCGCGTCAACGGCGTGCTCGTGGAATGGAACGGCACGGAAGAAGTGCTGATCGACGACCAGGAATCGGCGAAGTAGTGCGGATCGCTCCGCACCTGTGCACCAAGGAGTTCGACGAATGACCGGAAGAACATCGCACCGCCGCCGGGGAATCCCGGCCGGAGGAAGGCAGGCGTCATGTCACAGCTGGTGATCGACGCGCTCGTGCTCGGCTCCATCTACCTGCTCTTCTGCCTGGGAATGAGCATCTCCTGGGGAACGATCGACATCCTCAACTTCGCCCACGGCGGGATCTTCATGTTCTCCGCGTTCGTGGCCTCCCAGATCGTGTCCAACGTCGGTCTCGGGCTCGTCACGGTCTGCCTGATCTCCGTCGTGGTCGGGGCGGCGCTCTCGGCGGCCATCGACGTCTTCGCGTTCCAGCCGATCCTGCGACGGGCCAAGAACCAGCGGACCGCCGAACTGCAGATCCTCATCGGCGGCATCGGAATCGGCACCATCCCGGTCGCCGTCGTGCAGTTCCGCACGCTGAGTGAGCCGTTCGGTTTCGTGGGCAGCTCGTACGAGACGTCGGTCTACACCGTCGGCGACCTGCGACTCACGAGCACGGGCCTGATCGTGCTCGGCTGCGCGCTGATCCTCACGCTGGCGATCTCCTTCTGGCTCAAGAACACCAGCCACGGGCTCGCCCTGCGGGCCATCGGCGTGGACTCGGAGACCGCCGAACTGATGGGCGTCAAGCGGCGCCAGCTGTCGCTGCTGACGATGGCGGTGTCGGGCGGCCTCGCCGGCCTCGCCGGTGCCCTGCTCACCTACAACCTCGGCGCCATCACCGCCGAGAGCGGTGAGACCCTCCTCATCAAGGCGTTCGCCATCATCATCCTCGGCGGCGTGGGCAGCACCGGCGGCGCCGCGCTCGGTGCGATGGTGCTCGCGTTCTCCGAGGTCCTGGTGCTCCGCTACACCGGCGGCGGCTGGGTCGACGCCGTCGGCTTCGGCCTCATCCTCGTGGTTCTGCTGCTGCGGCCGCAGGGCATCTTCGGAAGGAAGGAGGTGCGACGGGTATGAGCGACTTCTACTTCTCCAACATCGTCCTCATCCAGAGCACGTTCACGGTGCTGCTCCTCGCCCTGAGCATCCAGATCCAGTTCCGGATGGGAGTGTTCTCCTTCGCCGGCGCCGCCTTCTACGGCATGGGCAGCTACGGCGCCGCAATCTTCGTGCTGCACTACGGATTCGACGCAATCTCCGCGACCGCCGCCATCGTCGTGATCTGCGCGGTCATCGGATACCTGCTCTCGCTGATCCTGCAGCGCCTCGCCGGCCTGTACCTGGCCATGGCCACCGTCGCGTTCGTCATGATCGTCACCGTCGTCGCCCACAACGGCGGCGAGCTCACCGGCGGCTCGGTCGGCCTGTTCGGCGTTCTCACCACCCCGGAGATCTCCGTCCCGCACCTGGCCGTCGTCTGTGCCGCCGTCGTCGCGGCGATGATCCTCAGCGAGCGCGGCCGCATGGGCCGGCGCATCGAGGCGGTCCGCGAAGACCCGGAACTCGCCTCGGCCATGGGCATCAACGTCGCCCGCTACCGCCGGATGTCCTTCGTGATCAGCGGTGTGCTCGGCGCGCTCGGAGGCGCCCTGAACATCCTGATGATGACGGCCATCGCCCCGGAGAACATCGGCTTCCCGTTGATCGTGCTCGCGCTGACGATCATCATCGTCGGTGGCTCCCGGTCCTGGCTCGGTGTGCTCATCGGCGCCCTCATCTTCACGTGGCTTCCGGTGATGCTGGAGCAGGTGGGCACCTACCAGAGCATCGTCTACGGCATCATCGTCGCCATCGCCGCGATCTTCATGCCCGGCGGCATCACCGGCGTCGTCACCGACCTGTACCGTCGCCGCCTCGCCCGTCGCGACAGCGCGGCCCTCGAGGACGCGGCTGCCGCGGAACGTCTCGCCGACGCGGCCGACGACGAGGCCGCCGCAGAACTCGGCGCCGAACTCGCGGGCACCGGTGCCCACTCCGCCTCGACAGGAGAAACGCGATGACCACCGAAGTCGCTCCCCAGGAGGGCGTTCCCGGCCGGGTTCCGGATCAGGTGCTACGCATCGAGGATCTCGCGGTCCACTTCGGCGGCATCAAGGCCGTCGACGGCATCACCCTGGGCCTCGAGCGCGGCCTGATCTCCGGCATCCTCGGACCCAACGGGTCGGGCAAGAGCACCCTGCTCGGCGCCGTCACCCGGCTCACGCCCCTGACCCGCGGATCGATGCACTTCGAGGGGCGGGACTTCTCCGGCGTCCAACCCGAGCAGGTGGCGCGGCTCGGCATCGGGCGCACCTTCCAGACCGTCCGTCTCCTCGACGATCTCACCGTGCACGAGAACGTCGAACTCGGGCACGACCTGATCGCGGGACCGCGACGGTGGTGGCGACGGGTCGACAGCACCGAACGCGACGCCGCCGAGGCGGCCGTGCGCACCGCCCTCGAGCGCACCGGGCTCGACGGCAAGGAGAAGCTGCGCCCCGGCCAGCTCTCGTACGGCCTGCAGCGCCGGGTGGAGATCGCCCGCGCCATCGTGATGTCCCCGAAGCTGCTGCTGCTCGACGAACCCACCGCCGGCATGAACCGCTTCGAACGCGAGGAGATCGGCGGGCTGATGTCCGACCTGCGCTCGGAAGGACTCACCCAGCTGATCGTCGAACACGACGTGCAGATGATGGTGGACGTCTGCGATCACCTCTTCGCCATGAACTCCGGACAGCTCATCGCCTCCGGTTCCCCCGCCGACGTGGTGCGTGATCCGGCGGTGCGCGAGGCCTATCTCGGAAAGCAGGACAACGATGATCGAGATTCGTGATCTGCACGTCGATTACGGCAAGGTCAGTGCCGTGCGCGGGGTGTCCGTCACCGCGCGGCCGGGCCGGGTGACGCTCGTCCTCGGCGCCAACGGCGCCGGCAAGACCACCACCCTCCGCACCGTCGCGGGGCTGACCACGCCCAGTTCCGGGGACGTGCTTCTGGACGGCGAGTCGATCAAGGGATGGCCCGCCCACAAGATCCTCAAGCGGGGCATCTCGCTGGTTCCCGAGGGCCGCAAGGTGTTCGGCTCGCTCACCGTCCACGAGAACCTCAAGATCGGGGGCCTGGTGGCGTCGAAGAAGGCCCGCGAGGAATCGATGCGGACCGTGTTCGAGATGTTCCCCATCCTCGAGGAGCGGCAGTCCGGCCCCGCCGGCCTGCTCAGCGGCGGCGAGCAGCAGATGCTCGCCTTCGGCCGCAGCCTCATGTCGCAGCCCGGGTACATCCTCATGGACGAGCCGTCGATGGGTCTGGCCCCCGCCGTGGTCGACCGGGTCATGGCCAGCGTGCGCAGCATCGCCGACCGTGGCATCGGCGTCCTCATGGTCGAACAGAACGCCGAGGCCGGCATGAAGATCGCGGACGACGTCGTCGTCGTCAACCGCGGCGAATCCGTGTACTCCGGACCGGTCGACGAGGCGCGGAACCACTCGTCCGTGGTGCTGGCCTTCCTCGGTGAAGCCGCGCTCACCGGAACCGACAACTGAACCGAGAACGGAAGAGAATGAAGAACAAGCGCATTGCCGTCGCCGCGTTGGCCGGTGTCGCCGGGCTCGCCCTGACCACCGCGTGCGGCTCGGGCGGCGGCGGAACCGTGGGGTCCGGCGAGATGCCCGGCGAGATCAAGATCGTGTCCGTGACCGACAAGACCGGTCTGACCGCCTTCGGTGGCCTGCCCCAGTTCCGGGGTATCGAGCTCGCCGTCGAACAGGTCAACAGCAGTGGGTTCCTCGGTGAGTCGAAGCTCGTGCTCGAGAGCCGCGATGCGGCCAGCGACACGCAGACCGCTGTGAGCCAGGCGACCGAAGCGACCGCGGACCGGTCGGTCAGCGCCCTGCTCGGCGGCATCTCCAGTGCCCAGGCGATCGCGATCTCGCCGCTCGTCGACCGGGCGAAGCTGCCGACCGTCTACACGCAGTCCGCCAGCGACGGTGTGCTCGGCGGCGACTACACCTTCCGGGCGACCCCGCCGCAGACCACGCACATCGGCACCTCCCTGGCTCATCTCGAGGACCTCGGCGTCGAGCGGGTCAGCGTGTTGTTCAACGCGGCCAACCCGGCCCTCGCGGAGATGGCGGAGAAGAACCTTCCCGAGGGGCAGGCCGAGCACGGCTACCAGATCGTCTCGACCACGTCCGTGCAGAACACCACCCAGGACTTCGCGTCCTCGGCGACGAAGATCGCCGGGGAACGGCCCGACGCCGTGGCGATGCTCCTCACCGGCGCCCAGAACGCCACGGCCATGCGGCAGTTGCGCCAGGCCGGATACACGGGACCGGTGCTCGGCCAGACCGGTGCAGGCGCGAAGAACCTCGTCCCGGCGGGGGCTGACGGCGCCGGCATGTTCTGGACCGCCAACTTCACTCTCGACCAGCCGGCGGCGTCGTCCCAGGAGTTCGTCGCGGCGTATCGGGCGAAGTACAACGAGGACCCGCTGAACTACGCGGCCGAGGGGTACGACGCCGCGTGGCTGCTGGCGCGCGCGATCAAGGCCTCCGGCGGTGCGTCCCGCGAGGACATCCAGCGTGGTCTCGAGCAGGTCACCGCCGAAGGATTCGACGGTGCACAGGGCGAGATCACGTTCGAGGGTCACGACATGCGTACCCCGGGCGTGCTCGTCGAATGGGACGGCAGCCGTGAGGTGGTCGTCGCCAAGCCGTCGGCCTGATTCATCCTGTGGCCGAATGTCACACCGCTTCGATCAGATCGAAGCGGTGTGACATTCGGTCCTTCGGCACACGAATGCGAGCGGGGCCCGGGAATTGATCCCGGGCCCCGCTCGTCGTACCGCTGGGTCAGCGTCCCTGCCAGACGGGTTCGCGCTTCTCCTTGAACGCCAGCGCGCCTTCCTTCGCGTCGGCGGAGGAACGCACCGGCTCGTAGATCTCGCGCATGCGCTCGAACTCCTCCTCGTTGGACCAGTCCCGGGCCTGCGCGATGATCTGCTTGGTGGCGCGCAGTGCGAGCGGGCCGTTCTTCGCGATGGTCTTCGCCAGGGCGATCGCCTCGGTCAGCGCCTGCCCCTCGGGCACGAGGCGGTTGAGCAGCTTCGCCTCGTACGCGGTCTGCGCGGAGAAGTACTCACCGGTGAGGCACCATTCGACGGCGAGCTGGTGCGGGACGCGGCGCGGCAGCCGCAGGAGTCCGCCGCCCCCGGCGAGCAGGCCGCGCTTGACCTCGGGGAGGCCGAAGACGGCTGTCTCGGAGGCGACGATGAGGTCGCAGGCGAGCACGATCTCGAATCCGCCGGCCACGGCGTGTCCCTCGACCGCCGCGACGAGCGGCTTGGCCGGGGACTTCTCGGTGATGCCCGCGAAGCCGCGACCCTCGACGGAGGGGCGTTCGCCGGCGAGGAAGGCCTTCAGGTCCATCCCGGTGCAGAAGGTCTTGCCGGCGCCGGTGATCACGCCGGCGACGAGATCGTCGCGGGAGTCGAGTTCGTCGAGGGCCGCGGCGACGGCGACGGCGGTCTCGGTGTTGATCGCGTTACGCACCTCGGGCCGGTTGATCGTGATGATCTGCACGCCGTCGGACTGTTCGACGTGTACGGGGGTGTCCATGGCTGTCTCCTAGCGGGGCTGCATGCGGATCGCGCCGTCGATACGGATCGTCTCGCCGTTGATCATCGCGTTGTCCACGATCGACAGGGCGAGCTTCGCGTACTCGTCGGGCTGCCCGAGGCGGGCGGGGTGCGGGGTCTGGGAGGCGAGTCCGTCGCGGATCTCCTGCGAGAACCGGGACAGGATCGGTGTGTCGAAGGTGCCCGGCGCGATGCTGTTGACGCGCACGAGCTTCCGGGCGAGATCACGGGCGGCGACGAGGGTCATGCCGACGACACCGGCCTTGGCGGAGGCGTAGGGGATCTGGCCGATCTGGCCCTCCCACGCCGCGACCGACGCGGTGAGGACGATGACGCCGCGTTCGCCGTCGACGGGCTCGTTGTTCACCATGCGGGCGGCCGACAGGCGCAGCACGTTGAACGATCCGATCAGGTTGATCCGGATCAGGTTCTCGTACATGTCCAGCGAACCGGGGGTGCCGTCCTTCTCGACGACGCGGACGGTGCCACCGCGGCCGGCGCAGTGCACGACGGCCCGGAGCGGAGCGCGTTCCTCGGCCGCGTCGAGCGCGCGGTTCACCGCGTCGGGATCGGTGACGTCGGCCGGGGCGAACACGGCGAGCTCGCCGAGTTCCTTGGCGACGACCTCCCCGTCGGAGGTGGGCAGGTCGAGGATCACCGTCGGCACGCCGAGGCCGACGAAGCGCTTGACGGTGGCCAGGCCGAGGCCGGAGGCCCCGCCGGTCACTACCGCCGATCCCTGGGTGATGTCCATGATTTCTCCTGAGTCGGAAGTGGGTTTCTACAGTCGTTCCACGACGGTCGCGTTGGCCATTCCGCCGGCTTCGCACATGGTCTGCAGGCCGTAGCGCCCGCCGGTGCGTTCGAGGTGGTGGAGCAGTGTGGTCATCAGCCGGGCACCGGACGCGCCCAGCGGGTGTCCGAGGGCGACGGCGCCGCCGAGCGGGTTCAGGACGTCGTCGGACGCGCCGATCTCGCGCTGCCAGGCGAGGGGGACGGCGGCGAATGCCTCGTTGACCTCGAAGGCGGCGATGTCCCGGACGGACAGGCCGGCCCGGGCGAGGACCTTTTCGGTGGCGGGGATGGGGCCGGTGAGCATGAGGGTGGGATCGTCGCCCACGACGGCCGAGGCCACGATCGCGGCGCGCGGGCGCAGGCCGAGCGCGGCCGCCTTCTCCTCGGACATGATCAGCAGGGCGGCCGCGCCGTCGGAGATCTGCGAGGAGTTGCCCGCGGTGACCTTCCAGTCCAGCTCGGGGAAACGCTCGCGCCACGTGTCGGTGTCGAAGGCCGCGGGCAGACCGGCGAGCCTGCCGGCGGTGGTGCCCTCGCGGATGGTCTCGTCGGAGGTCACCACGCCGTCGGGGGTGGTGACGGGAACGATCTCGCCGTCGAACCAGCCCGCGGCGCGCGCGTGTGCCGCGCGTTCGTGCGAGCGGGCCGAGTACTCGTCCAGCTCGGCCCGGCTCAGTGCCCACTTCTGCGCGACGAGCTCCGCGGCGATGCCCTGCGGGACGAGATCGGGGAAGCGCTCGCGCACGGCGGGCCCGTGCGGGTCCTTGCCCATGGCCGCCGATCCCATCGGAACCCGGCTCATCGACTCGACGCCGCCGGCGACGACGATGTCGTATGCGCCGGCGGTGATGCCCTGGACCGCGAAGTCGACGGCCTGCTGGCCGGAGCCGCACTTGCGTTCGATGGTCACGGAGGGCACGTGCGTGGGAAATCCGGCCGCGAGCAGGGCCTGCCGCCCGGGGGTGGCGGACTGTTCGCCGGACTGGTTGACGCAGCCGATGAGGACGTCGTCGATCAGGCCGGGATCGAGGTCGTTGCGGGCGACGAGCCCGGCCAGGACCTGGGCGAGCAGATCGCTGGGGTGCACCCCGGCCAGCGCTCCCTGCGCTCTGCCCCGTCCGGTGGGGGATCGGACGGCGTCGACGATGACAGCGCGGGTCATGGGCGTTCCTCCAGTCGGGAAATCAATTCATGATGATGGTTACTATAAACCATTCTCCGACCGATCGTATGGCCCGCGTCACACCGGTAGGGCCCTCATCGGTAGGTCGACCAGGTCGGCAGGGATTCGGGGAAGTCGGCGCGCCGGTGCGGCGTGCCCGGCCACTGGATGCGCTCCGTCGTGCACAGGCCCGCATTCATCCGCTCGAACGGCACGGCGTACATGAACCGCAGGTCCCGGCGCCGGAACAGCCAGCGGCCGTCCACGCGGGCGTACTCGTCGGAGTATCGGTACGCCGCCATCATCAACGTCCCATCGAGCGCCAGTTCTGCTCGGCCCGTGAGCAATCCGCGTGCGCGGTCCCCGTCGACGGAGATCTGGTCGCTCTGCGGCGAGTGCAGGGTCAGGCTGTAGCGGTCCATGGCGGCGACGTAGAACTCGCGGATCTCCTCGCGCCCGCGGGCGATGGAGCCGGCGCGCTCGAACTCGCCGTCCTCGGTGAACAGCGAGAGCAGGGTCTCGAGGTCGTGGTCGTCGACGGCGATGGCGTAGGCCGCGACGAGGTCCTGGATGCGCGCACGGTCCTCGAGCCGGGTGAGGCGCCGGGCCAGCTCCTCCAGCGCCGTCGGGGACGAGTCGAGTGTCGTCATGTGACCTCCATAGAAACTGATAACGATTGTGATGTATTGCACAATAGGCGGTGGAGGCGCGGGAAGGACAGGGCGGCGCCGGCGAGGCCGCGAATTCCGCAGGTGACGACCCTTCCGGGCCTGGGTGGCGACCATCGACCAAAGAAGCGATTGCCTCTTAATCATTATCATGGTTAGTATGTGAGTCATCGAACTGAGTGACCTTGACCACATCCGGTGGGCGCTTTAGGTTAATGATGAACACAGAAAGGTGGGGACATGGCGACATCGCACGTCGACGACGAGCTCCGGGACATCCGTGCGGCCGCGGCGACCGTAGCCCGGGAACGCTACGCACCGAAGGCTGCGCAGTGGGATCTCGAACGCACCGCGTTCCCGCACGACGAGCGTCGCTTCCTCGGCGAGCTGGGCTATCTCGGCATCTCGCTGCCGGAGGAGTACGGAGGGTCCGGCGCCCCGCTGTCCCACGCCCTGGCGGTGATCGAGGAGTTCGCGAAGGTGTGCCGGCCGGCGGCCTTCCAGATCTTCGAATCCAACACCGGCCCGGCCCAGGCCATCGCCCGCCTGGGCACGGAACACCAGAAGAAGACGTTCCTGCCGCAGATCGTCGCCGGCGAGAAGACCATGGCCGTCGCGATCTCCGAGCCCGACGCCGGCTCCGCCGCCACCGACATGACCACCAAGGCCGTGCGCACCGACAAGGGTGTCGTCGTCAACGGCATGAAGCGGTGGATTTCCAACGGCAGCGAGGCCGACGTCTACCTCACCTACTGCCGCATGGGCGATGCCCCCGGCGCCAAGGGCATCGGAGCCGTCCTCGTCGAGGCCGACCGGCCCGGCATCAGCTACGGCGCACGCGAGAAGCTCATGGGCTTCCGGGGCATTCCGTCGGCCGACATCTTCTACGACGACGTGGTCGTTCCGGAGGAGAACATCGTCGCCGAGGCCGGCGGCTTCAGGAAGCTGTTCGGCGCGTTCACCATCGAGCGCCTGGGCAACACGACCATGAGCCTGGCCATCGGGCAGGAGGCGCTCGACCGCACCGTCACCTACGTGCAGGAACGCCACCAGTTCGGCAAGCCGCTCGTCGAGTTCCAGTCCGTCCAGATGACCCTGGCCGACATGGTCCTGCAGGTCGAGGCCGCTCGGCTGCTCCGCGATCGCGCCGTCGCGAACATCACCGACGGCCTGCCCGATCCGCTCGAGGTCTCCCTCGCCAAGTGCACCGCCAACGAGATGGCCAAGCGCGTCACCGACATGGCGATCCAGCTGCACGGCGGCAACGGGTACACCGAGGAGTTCGGAATCGAACGGCTGCACCGCGATTCGCACGGATGGGCGCTGGCGGGCGGCACGCCGACCATGCAGCGCACCCGGATCGTCTCCGAGCTCCTGGGCCGCACGTTCGATCAGCGCGCCTGACATTGCACATCAACGAAGAACTTCTCGAGAACGAGGTGAACGAAATGCTGGGTCGTTACGAGGGACGTATTGCCGCGATCATCGGCGGTGGTTCGGGCATGGGCCGCGCGATCAGCCATCGCATCGCCCAGGAGGGCGGCCACGTGTACGTCGCCGACCTGTCCGAGGACGGTGCGGTCACCGTCGCCGAGGAGATCCGGGCCGAGGGCGGTCAGGCCACTCCGATGCGGGTGGACGCGACGAACAACGACGATCTTCGCTCGCTCTTCGGCAAGATCGACGCCGACCACGGCGTCCTCCATGCGCTGCACGCGCAGGTCGGCATGCCCGGCCCGGGCGGCCTCGAGGTCGGCGACGCCGACTGGGAGAAGAACATCGCGGTCAACGTCAAGAGCGCCTACTACTCCACCACCCTCGGCTTCGACCTGCTGAAGAAGGCGGAGGGCAAGGGCTCGGTCACCCTCACGTCGTCGACGTCCGCGCTGATCGGTTCGCCGTTCAGCCCGATCTACTCGATGACCAAGGGCTCGCTCGTCCCGTTCGCCCGCTCCCTCGCGCTCGTCGGCGCCAAGGACGGTATCCGGGTCAACGTCATCTGCCCCGGCCAGGTCGTCACGCCGATGCTCTCGCAGTTCTTCGGGCGCGAGCCCGGCGCCGACGTCTCGGCCCTGACCAAGGACTTCGTCGCCACCATCCCGCTCGGCCGGGGTGCTCAGCCCGAGGAGATCGCGTCGGTGATCGCCTTCCTCAACAGCGACGATGCCAGCTACATCACCGGCGTGACCATTCCGGTCGACGGCGGACTCACCGCTCAGTAACGACCACTTCGACCGGAGGGACAGGACCATGGTTCAGGTCGGATTGCTGCTCAGCGACGTTCCGAAGTCGGTGAGCCCCGCACAGCAGTTCAAGGACGTACTGCGCATCGTCGACGCGGCGCAGGAGAACGGCTTCACCTACATCGCGATCGGCCAGCACTTCCTCTACGGGGAACTGCGGTGGCTGCAGCCCGTGCCGCTGCTCGCGCGCCTCGCCGCGCACGTCGAGCCGCACATCAAGCTCGTCACCCAGATCATGATCGCGCCGCTGTATCACCCCGTGATGCTGGCCGAGGAGATCGCCACGCTCGACGTGGTCACCGAGGGGCGGCTGATCTTCGGTGCCGGCCTGGGCTATCGACCCGAGGAGTTCGACTACCTCGGTATTCCGTTCAAGCAGCGGGCCGGACGGTTCGACGAGTCGCTGCAGATCATGAAGAAGCTGTGGACGGAGGAAGAGGTCACCTTCCACGGCAAGTACTTCCAGCTCGAGGGCGTCAAGCCGCACCTGTTCCCGGTGCAGGATCCGCACCCGCCGATCTGGATCGGCGCGCACGCGATGGGCGGTGTCCGCCGCGCCGGCAAGTACGGTGACGCCTACGCGACGCCGCCGGAGACCCCGAAAGAGGAAGTGCTCGAACGCTTCCGGGTCGTGCGGGATCTCTTCGCCGAGCGGGGCAAGGAATTCGGCCCGCAGCCGCTGCGCCGCAACGTGCTGGTCGCCGACACCCGCGAGCAGGCGATGCAGGAGTACGCCCGCGTGGCGCAGGGCCGCTACCTCACCTACGCGAACAAGGGCCTGGACGTCATGAAGGGCACCGACCTCGAGAACGAGTTCGCCAAGGCGGTGTCGAGCCACGCCGTCGTCGGCGATCCCGAGCAGGTCGTCGCCCAGCTGACCGACCTGGTGACCACCATGCCGGTCGACCCGCTGCTGATGCGTCCGCAGTGGCCGACGATGGACGCGGACGAGACCATCGCCGCCATCTCCCGGCTCGGCAAGGAAATCGTTCCGTCGATCACCGCGATCCCCGCAAACCGGGAGTTGTCCTGATGCAGACCTACACCGATCTGAAACCGACCTTCACCGACCCGGAGGACTGGACGCTGGGCCACGTGCTGCGCACGTACGCTGCGTCCCAGCCGGATTCGGAGTTCCTCGTCACGCCGGAGGAGGATCGGCGCTTCACCTACGCCGAGATGCTCTCCTCCGCCGAACGGATCGCGAGCTCCTGGTACCGGGCCGGCGCGCAGCAGGGTGATCGGGTGATCATCATGGCGCAGAACTCGTCCCAGCTCGTGCGCTCCTGGTTCGGCACCGCGGTCGGCGCACTCGTCGAGGTGCCGATCAACACCAACTACGAGGGCGAGTTCCTCCGCCACCAGGTGGTGACCGTCGAGCCGCGGTGGGCGGTGATCGACGACACCTACGCCGAGCGGTTCGTGGCGATTGCCGAGCATGCGCGTGGCATCGAGAAGTTCTGGGTGGTCGACTCGGGCGCCGGAAACCGCGACCTGGCACTCGAACTGCTGCGCGCCAACGGCTGGGACGCCGAGGCGTGGGAGACGCTGGAGGCGGGCGAGGTGCAGGAGCTGCCGCAGGCACGGCCCCAGGACCTCGGCGCGATCTTCTTCACCTCCGGGACCACCGGCCCGTCCAAGGGCGTGGCGATGCCGAACTCGCAGCTGTACTTCTTCGCGCAGGAGGTGGTGTGCTTCACCCGGCTCACCCGCGAGGACACCTACCTCACCACCACGCCGCTGTTCCACGGCAACGCCCAGTTCATGGCGGTCTACCCCGCCCTGGTGGCCGGGGCGCGGGCCGTGGTGCGCTCGAAGTTCAGCGCGAGCCGCTGGATCGACCACGTGCGCGACGACGACGTCACCGTCACCAACTTCGTCGGGGTCATGATGGACTTCGCGTGGAAGCAGCCGCCGCGCGAGAACGACCTCGACAACCGCCTGCGCTGCGTGTACGCGGCGCCGACGGCCAGCTCCATCGTCGAGGACTTCAAGAAGCGCTACGGCATCGAGGCCTTCGTCGATGCGTTCGGGCTGACGGAGACCTGCGCGCCGATCGTCGCGCCCTACGGGGTGCCCCGGCCGGCCGGGGCCGCGGGGCTCGCGGCCTCCGAGTGGTTCGACATCCGCCTGGTCGACCCGGAGACGGACCGCGAGGTCGAGGTCGGCGAGGTCGGCGAGCTGGTCGTGCGTCCGGTGCAGCCGTGGACGTGCAGCATGGGGTACTACAACATGCCGGAGAAGACGCTCGAGGCGTGGCGCAACCTGTGGTTCCACACCGGCGACGCCCTCAAGAAGGACGAGGACGGCTGGTTCTACTTCGTGGACCGGTACAAGGACGCGCTGCGCCGTCGCGGCGAGAACATCAGCTCCTACGAGATCGAGCAGGCGGTGCTCGGGCACCCGGCCGTCGTCGAGTGCGCGGTGATCGGTGTTCCCGCCGACGTGGAGGGCGGCGAGGACGAGGTGCTCGCGACCGTGGTCGGCACCGGCGACGTCGGTCCGGAGGAGATCCTGGCCTGGTGCGACGGCCGGATTCCGGCCTTCGCGATCCCGCGCTACCTTCGATTCGTCGGCGCGCTGCCCAAGACCCCGTCGGAGAAGGTCCGCAAGGCGGTCCTGCGCGAGGAGGGCATCACCCCCGACACCTACGACCGCACCGCGGTCTCCGACGCAGACCGCACCGCGGTCCCCGCGGTCTGACGGCCGGGAAAGGCAACCGAGATGGACTACAGCAAGAACGAGACCCACGAGGAAATCCGGCGGGGGATCCACGATCTGTGCAAGCGGTTCCCCGACGAGTACTGGGCCGAGCACGACGAGTCCCACGAGTTCCCGTGGGAGTTCTACAACGCCATGGCCGAGGGCGGCTGGATGGGTCTCACCGTCCCCGAGGAGTACGGCGGCGGCGGCCTCGGCGTCACCGAGGCCGCGATCGTCGAGCGGGAGATCGCCGCGTCCGGCGCCGGCATGGGCGGGTGCAGCGCGGGACACATCGGCATCTTCGGCTTCGAGCCGATCATCCACCACGGTTCCGAGGAGATGAAGCGCAAGTACCTGCCGCGCGTCGTCACCGGCGAGCTGCACACCTCGTTCGCCGTCACCGAGCCGGACGCCGGCACGGACACCACCAACATCCGCACCTTCGCCAAGAAGGTCGACGGCGGCTGGCTGGTGTCCGGCAAGAAGGTGTGGATCACCAAGGCGCAGGAGGCCGAGCGCATGCTCCTGCTGTGCCGCACCAGCCCCCGCGACGAGAACGCCAAGCGCACCGCCGGCATGACGCTGATGTTCGCGGAGATGGACCGCAGCAAGGTGCAGATCCGGCCGATCCCCAAGATGGGCCGCAACGCCGTCGACACCAACGAGCTGTTCATCGACGAGCTGTTCGTCGCGGACGAGGACGTCGTCGGTGAGGTCGGGCACGGCTTCCGCACCATCCTCGGCGGCCTCAACGCCGAACGCGTCATCTCGGCGAACGCCGCCCTCGGCATCGGTGAGGCGGCGTTGCGCCGCGGCGTCGACTACGCCAAGCAGCGCGAGGTCTTCGGCCGTCCCATCGGGAAGAACCAGGGCATCGCGTTCCAGCTCGCCGAGGCCCGCATCCGCCTCGACGCCGCCGAGGCGGTCCTGGACAAGGCGACGTGGATGGTCGACCAGGGCCTGCCGTGCGGACGGGAGGCGAACGCGGCGAAGTTCCTGTGCGCCGAGGCCGGCTTCTACGCCGCCGACGTCGCCCTGCAGACCCACGGCGGCTTCGGTTACGGCAAGGAGTTCCATGTCGAGCGGTACTTCCGGGAGGCGCGGCTCATGCGGATCGCGCCGATCAGCCAGGAGATGGTCCTCAACTACACGGCCGAGCACGTGCTGGGCCTGCCGCGAAGCTACTAGGAGGACGACGTGCAGCCGTATCGTTCGATCCTGTTCGTCCCGGGGCACCGCCCGAAGTGGGTGGACAAGGCCGTCGCGGCCGGCGCCGACTGCGTCGTGCTCGACCTCGAGGACTCCGTGCCGGCCGCGGAGAAGGCGGCCGCCCGCGCGACCGTCGCCGAGTCCATCGCGCGGGTGCGCGAGTCCAACCGGGACGTCGGGCTGTTCGTGCGCGTCAACCCCCTCGCCACCCGGCTGACCGGGGCCGATCTCGAGGCGGTCGTGGTGCCGGGCCTGACCGGCATCTTCGCCCCGAAGATCGAGCAGGCCACCGACGTCCTGCGCTACGACGCGCTGCTCGACCACTTCGAGCTGCGCAACGGGGTGGCGGGGCTCGAGTACATCGTGCCCGTCGAGACGGTGAAGGCCATCCACAACTGTCTCGAGGTGGCCACGGCGTCGCCGCGCGTCGGCGCCATGATCGGCCCGTCGGCCGAGCACGCCGACATCGCCCGCGAGGTCGGCTACGAGTGGACCCCCGAGGGACACGAAACCCTCTACCTGCGCAGCCGGGTGCTGCTGGCCTGCCGGGAGGCCGGCATCCACGCCCTGACCGGCCTGTGGGAGGATCTCGAGAACCTGGACGGGCTTCGCGACTTCGCGGTGCGAGGCCGGCAGCTCGGGTTCCGCGGGATGATTGCGATCCACCCCTCCCACGTGGCCACCGTCAACGACGTGTTCAGCCCGTCGGAGCAGGACCTGGAGTTCTACCGCGGACTCGCCGAGGCCTACGAGAAGGCGGAGGCGGAGGGCGTCGGCGCGCTGCGGTATCGCGGTCTGCACATCGACAAGGCCCACTACGACAAGGCAATTCAATGGCTCGAACGAGCCGAGGCGATCCTACGGAGAGGTGAACGGTGATGCGCGGTCTGTACTTCGAGGAGTTCGAGGTCGGGAAGCACTACAAGCACTCGATGACCCGCACCGTCACCGAGATGGACAACGTGCTGTTCACCTCGCTGACGATGAACATCCAGCCGCTGCACCTCGACGAGGAGTTCTGCAAGACGACGATCCACAAGCAGCGGGTGGTCAACAGCCTGTTCACCGTCGCGCTCATCGGTGCGTTCCACGTACCCGAGCTGACCATGGGGACCACGCTCGGCAACCTCGGCTACGACAAGGTCAAGTTCCCGAATCCGGTCTTCCACGGCGACACCCTGCGCGCGGAGACCACCATCCTGAAGAAGCGTGAATCCGAGAGCCGCACCGACAGCGGCATCGTGTGGTTCGAACACCGCGGCTTCAACCAGCGCGACGAACTCGTCTGCCTGCTCGAGCGCGTCGGCCTGATGGCCAAGCGCCCCACCACCGAGGAAGGTGCCTGAGATGACTGCAGCGCCCGAAACCGAATTCCCGTTGAAGGACTGGGTTCCCGAAACCCGGACCCTGCTGATCGGCGATCGGGAGGTCGAGCCCGCCGGTGAGACGTGGGACGTCTACAACCCGGCCACCGAGGAGGTCATCGCCACCGTCGGCGGCGCCTCTACCGACCAGGTCGACGCCGCCGTCGCCGCCGCCCGCGCCGCCTTCCCGGCGTGGTCCGCCCTGAGCGGCGAGGAGCGCTCCCGCCACATCCACCGCTTCGCCGACGTGCTCGAGAAGGCCGCCGACCGGCTGCTGCCCTCGATCGTCAACGAGGTCGGCACGCCGGTCTCGCTCGCCGAGTACCTGCAGGTCAAGATGGCCGTCGACGAGCACCTACGGTGGGCCGCCGAGGCCGCGAAGACCGACCGCACCGTCCATCTCGGCGAGTACGACAAGCCGGTGCCGACGATGAGCGACGTCGTGTACGAGCCGGTGGGTGTCGTCGCGGCGATCACCGGGTACAACTACCCGCTGAACCTGGCGATCTTCAAGTTCGGCGCCGCGCTCGCGGCCGGCTGCACCGTGGTGCTGCTCCCGTCCCCGCGCACCCCGCTGACCACCCTGTTCCTGGGCGATCTCATCCGCGAGGCGGGTCTGCCGCCGGGCGTGATGAACGTCGTCATCGGCGGCGCGGACGTCGGGCAGCGGCTGTCCTCGCATCCCGGCGTGGACCGGGTGTCCTTCACCGGTTCCGACGGGGTGGGCGCGAAGATCATGGAGCAGGCCGCGGCGAACCTGGCCGGCGTGACCCTCGAGCTCGGCGGCAAGTCGCCGAACATCGTGCTGCCCGGCGTGGACGTGCAGAAGATCGCCGTCGAGATGCACCTGCGCTGGTCCCGCAACGGCGGTCAGGGCTGCGCCGCCCTCGCCCGGCTGCTGGTGCACGACTCGGTCTACGACGAGTTCCTCGAGGCCGGCGCGTCGGCGTTCGACCAGATGGTCGTCGGCGACCCGTGGGACCGTGCGACGAACATCGGCCCGATGATCCGGCCCGACCACCAGAACCGCGTACAGGGCTTCATCGACGGCGCGGCGGCCGAGGGCGGCAGGAAGCTGCTCGAGGTGACCAAGCCGCTGCCCGAGAAGGGCTGGTTCGTCAATCCGGTTCTGCTCGGCAATCTTCCGCCCAACGCACGTGCGGTGCAGGAAGAGATCTTCGGTCCCGTCGCGGTGATCCTGCCGTTCAAGGACACCGAGGAGGCCATCCGCCTCGCCAACGACACCCCCTTCGGTCTCGCCGCGAACGTGTGGTGCGACGACCCGGTCGAGGCGCGCCGCGTCGCGGAGAAGATCCGCGCCGGAACGGTATGGATCAACGGCGGCGGTGCCATGCGGCCGGACGCGCCGTTCGGCGGCTACGGGCGCTCGGGAGTCGGCCGCGAGCTCGGTGAGTGGGGGATGCGCGAGTACCTCGAGGTCAAGCACATCCAGTGGCGGATCTGATTCGCCGGCAAGGTATTCGGCAACATCGCATTCGGCAGGGCCGAACCGGACGACAAGGCTAGGAGAGACGACGATGAACGCATCCGCTGCGGGTCCGCTCGCGGGAGTCAAGGTGCTCGAGCTCGGCACCATGTATGCCGCCCCCACCGCGGGGCGCATGCTCCGCGACTTCGGCGCCGAGGTGGTCAAGGTCGAGGACCCGACGACCGGAGACTTCGCACGCCAGTGGGTTCCGCAGAAGGAGGGGTTGTCGCTGGGCTTCTCCCGTCTCAACGCCGGGAAGAAGTCCCTCGGCATCGACCTGCGTTCGCCGGAAGGCCGCGACCTGGTGCGCCGGCTCGCGGCCGAGGTCGACGTCGTCGTCGAGTCGTTCCGTCCCGGCCGGCTCGAGGAGTGGGGCCTGGGCTACGACGTGCTGAGCGCGGACAACCCGGGGCTCGTGCTGGCCCGGGTGTCCGGGTTCGGGCAGACCGGACCCAATCGCAGCCTGCCGGGATTCGGCACCGTCGCCGAGACGGCCAGCGGTTTCGCGCACGTCAACGGCTGGCCGGACTCGCCGCCGACCTCCCCGCCGTTCGGGTTCGCCGATTCCATCGCCGGGCTGTCCGCCGCGATGGGCGTCGCGATGTAGTTGTACAAGCGGGAGCGGACGGGGCAGGGCGACGTCGTCGACGTCGCGCTGTACGAGCCGCTGATGTTCATCATCGGTGACATGTTCCTGCGCTACACCGCGCTCGGCGAGATCCAGCAGCGCATCGGCAACGCCACCGGCGCGGCGTCGCCGCGGGGCATCTACGAGGCCCAGGACGGGCGCTTTCTGTCCATCGCGGCGTCCAACCAGGGCATCGCCAAGCGGCTGTTCGCCGCGATGGGGCGGCCCGAGATCATCGAGGATCCCCGCTACGCCACCAACGCCGCACGCCTCGAGCACAACGACGAGGTGCAGGCGATGGTGAAGGAATGGGTCGGCTCGATGCCGCGGGCGAGCGTGCTCGAGACCCTGGAGAAGTTCGAGGTCGTCAGCGCACCGGTGAACGATGCCGCGGACGTCGTCGCCGACCCGCACTTCCAGGAGCGCACCCTCGTCGAGATCACGGGCAACGAGATCATGAAGGGTGTGCTGATGCCGGGGCCGGTGCTGCACCTCGGCAGCTACGACGGTCCCAGCTACGACGGTGTGCCCACCATCGGCGAGCACACCGCCGAGGTGCTCTCGGACCGGCTGGGGCTGAGCGCGGACCGGCTCGCGGCGCTCGCCGAGGCGGGCGTGATCGGCAAGTCCTGAGAGTCGCACGGACCGCAGTCCGAAAATCGATGCGGTGAACCGGAATCCGCCCACGACACGGCGTGCGCGGATTCCGGTGTCACGCGCGAATTCAGCAGGTTCGCCGACGCACGCAACGAGACGAGGTACTAATGCAGCTGAGTATCGGCTCGGGCTCGGCCTACGCCAACGACCGGCTCGAGACAGCGGCCGCCATGGCCGACAGCGGCCGGGTCCGGTACATGGGCTTCGACTGCCTGGCCGAACGCACGATGGCGCTGGCCCAGATCCGCCGCCTGCGCGATCCGTCGGCCGGCCAGGACGAACGCATCTCCGCCCTGGTGCCGATCCTGCGCCGCTTCCTCGCGTCGGGAGGCCGCGTCGTCGGCAACTTCGGTGCCGCCAATCCCGACGCCGCGGCGGCCGAATTCGCCGTCAATCTGCGCGCTCTGGGGCTCGGGGGGACCCGGATCGGCATCATCCGCGGCGACGACGTGCGGGACGCCGTCACGGCCGCCGACGTCGCGCTCCCCGAACTCGGCACCACCACGCGCGCGCTCGCCGACCGGATCGTCTCCGCCAACGCCTACATCGGAGCCGATCCGATCGTCGACTGCCTGCGGCAGGACGCCCAGATCGTGCTCGGCGGCCGGATCGCCGACCCGTC
Organism: Rhodococcus sp. ENV425; assembly: GCF_002887785.1. Lineage (NCBI taxonomy): Bacteria > Bacillati > Actinomycetota > Actinomycetes > Mycobacteriales > Nocardiaceae > Rhodococcus > Rhodococcus sp. ENV425. The sequence goes on along the minus strand of NZ_PCZU01000283.1, from coordinate 46,951 downwards.
CCTGTTCGTCGGGCCGATCTGCCACGAGCTGGGATGGTCGCTCGACGACTGGGACCGCGTCGGCACCGCGACCCTCGCCGGGCACCTGCTCGAGTGCGGCGTCCACAGCACCGGCGGCAACTTCGAGGACCCGCCGTACCGGGTCGTCCCCGACCCGCACAACCTGAGCTTCCCCCTGGCCGAGATCGACGACGACGAGCTGATCGTCACCAAGCTCGACGGCACCGGCGGGGCCGTCGACCTGCGCACCACCCGCACCCAGCTCTACTACGAGATCCACGATCCCGCCCGCTATCTCACCCCCGACGTGACCGCGGACTTCAGCGACGTGCGGATCGAACAGGCCGGGCCCGACCGGGTACGCCTGTCCGGCGCCCGCGGATCCGCCCGGCCCGACACCCTCAAGGTGCTCGTCGGCGTCGACCTCGGATACAAGGCCGTCGCCGAGATCTCCTACGGCGGACCGGGCTGCGTCGACCGCGCCCGTCGCGCCGAGGAGATCGTGCGCCGGCGCCTCGAACCGATCCGGGCGCAGATCGACGAACTGCGGATCGAACTGCACGGCGTCGACACCCTCTTCGGCGACCGGATCGCCGGCGGCGAGCCGGCGGAGGTGCGGCTGCGGCTCGCGGCCCGGGCCCTCGATCCCGACGTCGCCAAGGCCGCCGCCTACGAGGTCGAATACCTGTACTTCGGTCCAGCAGGTGGCGGTGGCGTGGTCACCTCGGTCGTCCCCGCCGTCGTCGTGACCCCCGCCCTGCTGCCCCGCAGCGAGGTACCCCTGTCCGTGGAGGTGACCACCGCATGAAACTTCGTGACGTCGCGTACAGCCGCTCCGGCGACAAGGGCGACACCAGCAACATCTGCGTGTTCCCGCACGACGACGCCGACTACGACTGGCTCCGGTCGGTGCTCACCGAGGACATCGTCGCCGAGGCGTTCGGGAACCTCGTCGAGGGCGAGGTGACCCGCTACGAGATCCCGGTGAACTGCTGCCTGAACTTCGTCCTCACCCGTGCCCTCGCGGGCGGGGTCTCCAAGTCCCTGCGGGTGGACCCGCACGGAAAGTCCTACCAGTCCCTGATTCTCGACATCGACGTTCCGGGACGCGAGGAGAGGCGATGATCCACGACCTGTTCGCCCGGGCGGCGCACGGCCCGTCCGTGCACGTCGGCGGCAGAGGGGAGACCGGGCGCGGCGAGACGTTCGATTCGATCGATCCCGCCACCGAGGAGGCGCTGGCACGGTGGACCGCCGCTGACCGGGAGCAGACCGAACGCGCGATCACGGCCGCCCGCCGCAGCTTCGACGCCGGGGAATGGCGCGCCGCCTCCCCGGACCAGCGCGCCAAGGTCCTGCGGCGGCTGGCGGACCTGATCGACGAGCACGCCGGGCAACTCACCGAACTGGTCGTGCGGGAGGTCGGATCACCCATCGGTCTGGCCCGCACCCTGCAGGTCGCGCAGCCGGCGATCAACTTCCGGTGGTTCGCCGACGCGGCGCTGCGTGGTCCCCGTGGGGGTTACCAGGAGCGGTTGCCCGGCATCCGCGGCGCGGTGTCGTCCGAGAGCCTCCTGCTGCGCGAGCCGATCGGCGTGGTCTCGGCGATCGTGCCGTACAACTACCCGCTGAACATGATCTCGTGGAAGGTGGCGCCCGCGCTCGCCGCCGGCTGCAGCGTGGTCCTGCTGCCCTCGCCGCGGGGCACGTTGTCCGCGCTGGCCTTCATGCACCTCGCAGACGAGGCCGGATTGCCGCCCGGCGTGCTGAATCTCGTGCCGGGTGGACCGGCCGTGGGCGAACTGCTCAGCTCCCACCCCGGGGTGGACATGGTGAGCTTCACCGGATCCTCCGCCGTCGGCGCGGCCGTGATGGCACAGGCCGCGGCCACCCACAAGAAGGTCGTGCTCGAACTCGGCGGGAAGTCCCCCAACATCCTTCTCCCGTCGGCGGACCTGTCCACCGCCGTGGGACCGTCGATCCTGCGGTTCTGCCGCAACGCCGGACAGGGCTGCGGCGCCACCACCCGGATCCTCGTTCCACACGATCGCATCGACGAATTCCTCGATCTGGCAGCGGGCTTCATCGAGGAGAACGTGCCGACCGGCGACCCGTTCGACGAGCGCACCGAAGTGGGGCCGCTGATCTCCGCCGAGCACCTCGCGCGCGTGCGCGGCTACCTCGACCGCGCCGTCGCCGCCGGCGGCCGCATCTCGGTCGCCGGCGAGCGGCCGGTGGGCAAGGGCTGGTTCCTGCCGCCGACCCTGGTGACGGGTGTGGACAACTCCGCCGAGATCTGCCGGGAGGAACTGTTCGCTCCCGTCGCGGTGGTCCTTCCGTACCGGGACGTCGACGAGGCGGTCGCCGTCGCGAACGACTCCCCGTACGGACTCAACGCGAGCGTCTTCGGCGACCACGCCGAGGCGGTGGCCGTGGCTCGGCGCCTCGACACCGGCACCGTCGCGATCAACGGTGGCGGCCCCATGCGGGCGGACGTGCCGTGGGGCGGATCGAAGCGCAGCGGCACCGGCGTCGAGATGGGCGAGGACGGGTTCGCCGAGTTCTTCCGGATCAGGCACCTGAACTGGCAGGTGCCGTCGTGACCACCGAAACCCGAATGCCCGCACACGCTCCCGCGTACCCGATCCTCGACGGACCGGCACCCGACCTCGCCGTCCGCGCGTCTACCGGAAGCCGTACCGTGCCGTGGCTGCTCGACCGGTGGCGCACCGACCGGCCGGAGACGACCTTCCTCATCTGGGAGCCGCACACCGGCGCCGAGGCGCAGCGCTGGAGCTATGCGGAATTCGCCGCCGCGGTGGATCGGCTCGCGGCCGGACTGCAGGCGCGCGGCATCGCACCCGGTGACCGTGTGGTGCTGCTGATGGACAACTGCCCCGACTTCCTCGTCGGATGGGCGGCGATCGTGTCGACCGGCGCGGTCGCGGTGTGCCTCAACACCCGCAGCAGCGCCGACGAACTCGCCTACTACGACCGGCACTGCGCCCCCCGGGCCGCGCTGATCGGAACCCGGTCGGCCGAGGCCGCGCGGGCCGCCATGCCCGGCCTGGAGTGGATCGCGACGACCGGCGGCGCCGAGACCCTCGAGGCCGCGGCACCGGGGGGTACCGTGCCCGAAAGGGCGTCCGGCAGCCTCGGCGCGCTCGGACGGGCCGCCGGGGCACCCGCGCCGGTGTCCATCGATCCGCTCGCGCCCGCGAGCATCCAGTACACCTCCGGGACGACGGCGCGGCCCAAGGCCGTGGTCTGGACACACGCCAACTGCCTCTGGGCCGCCCGGGTCAACGCCGCCCACGCCGGGCTGCGGGGCACCGACGTCGGACTGATCACTCTGCCGCTGTTCCACACCAACGCCCTGGGCTACTCGTTTCTGGGACTGCTGTGGGTGGGGGCCACCGTGGTGCTGACCCCGAAGTTCTCCGCGTCCCGCTTCTGGGACGTCTCGCTCCGGCACCGGTGCACGTGGGCATCGGTGGTGTCGTTCATGCTCCGGGCCCTCGACGGTGCTCCCGTTCCGGCCGGCCACACCTACCGGCACTGGTCGGGCAGCGCGACGCAGCACTCGGTGGCCGACGGGATCCGCATGACCGGATGGTTCGGCATGACGGAGACCGTGTCGCACCCCGTCGTCAGCGAACTGGCCCATCCCGACCCCGACGGGACCATGGGACGTCCGGCCCCCGAGTACGCCGTCGCCGTCGTCGGCGACGACGGCCGTCCCGTCGAGCCCGGCACGGTGGGTGACCTGTGGGTGCGCGGAACACCGGGTGTGTCCCTGTTCGCCGGGTACCTGCACAACGACGACGCGACGCGGGAGGCCTTCACCGCCGACGGCTGGTTCCGCACCGGAGACCGGGTGCGCCAGGACCGCTCCGGGCAGTTGTGGTTCGTCGAGCGGTCCAAGGACATGCTCAAGGTCGGCGGTGAGAACGTCGCCGCCGCCGAGATCGAACGCGTGGTCGCGGCGGTGCCCGGCGTCCGGGAGGCCGCCGTCGTGGCGAAACCGGACCCGATGCTCGGCGACGTCCCGGTCGCCTTCGTGATCCCGGACGGCGCCGCGCCCGACGGCCTGCCGGCCGACATCGAACGGGCCTGCGCAGAACTGCTGTCCGACTTCAAACGACCGCGCGAGGTCCACCTGGTACCGGAGTTCCCGCGCGCCACCTTGAACAAGGTTGCCAAGGCGAAGCTGCGGCACTGGCTGCTCGAGCCGTCGACGGAAGCGAGGAAGACATGGACCTGGGTGTGATCCTCGGCGACGTGCACTCCACGCTGTCGCCGCGCGAGCACCTCGACGGACTGCTGCGCCAGGTCGAGGCCGCGCAGCGCAACGGCGTGCGCTACATCGTGATGGGCCACCACTACATCTACGGCAACCTGCGCTGGCTGCAGCCGATCCCGACCCTGGCGCGGATCGCGGCCGAATTGGACCCCGGCGTGAAGATCGGCACGATGGTGGTGCAGGTGCCGCTGTTCCATCCGGTCGCGCTCGCCGAGGAACTCGCCACCCTCGACATCCTGACCCGGGGCAACCTCATCGTCGGCGCCGGCGCGGGATACCGGCGCGAGGAGTTCGCCGCGTTCGGCGTCGACTTCGGCCGGCGGTTCGCCATGATGGACGAGGCGCTGCAGATCATCCGGCTCATGTGGACGCAGGACGAGGTCGACTTCCACGGCAGGTTCTGGCGGCTCGACGGGGTCAAGACCCACATCCGTCCCTGGCAGGATCCCCACCCGCCGATCTGGATCGGCGCACTGAAGGATTCCGGCGTCCGGCGCTCCGCACGACTGGGCGACGCGTGGCCGGTGACGCCCGAAACCCGGACCGACGACATGCACCGCATGTTCGGCGTCTATGCCGCGGCGCGGCACAAGCACGGGCGGCCGCCGGTGGCGCGGCATCCGCTGCGCCGCGAGATCGTTCCCGGCGCCACCACCGAGGGTGCGTTCCGGCGCTTCGAATCCATGGCGCGGGACCGCCTCCTGGCCTACGCGCAGCGGGAACTGGACACCCGCGATGCCACCGCCCTCACCGAACGATTCCGGCAGGTCGCCGCCGCGGAGGCGATCGTCGGAACCCCCGACGACTGTCTCGGCCAGTTGCGCGCTCTCGCGGCGCAGGTGCCGGTCGATCCGGTGATCGTGCGCGCGCAGTGGCCCGACATGACGGCCGACGACGTCGTCGCGTACCTCGACGACCTCGGCCGCGACATCGTCCCCGGAATGCGCGAGATCGTGTCGATCGACGCCCGCACCATGGCGGCCCCCTCGGCGATGGCGTCCACGAGCCCGACAGGAGAAGTCCGATGACGCTCGACGACCGGAGCACCGAACCGCGTTGTCCCGTGGTCGACTTCGACCACAACTCCGCCGCGCACGCCGAGGACCCGGTCGGCTCCTACCGTCGGATGCGGGCGGCAGGGCCGGTGGTCCGGTCGACCCGTCACGGCGGCTTCTGGGTGCTCACCGACTACGACGGCGTGTTCGAGGCTGCCCGCGACGACCAGACCTTCTCGTCCGCGCGGTGCCCCTACGGCGGCGACGGCCTGGCCACCGTCATCCCCAAGACGCCGGTGAACCACCACATCCCCGTCGAACTCGATCCTCCGGAACATCGCAAGTACCGCAAGCTGATCAACCCGCTGACCTCCCCGGCGGCCGTCGAGCACCTGCGGCCGGCGATCGAGAAGTACACGACGTGGTTCATCGACCAGGTCATCGAGGCCGGCACGTGCGACTTCGCGACGGTCATCGGCGTGCCGGCCGTTGTGACGATCGACTGGCTCGGCCTGCCGCCGGCGGACTGGGAGCGGTACGCGCACGCCCATCACGCCGCGCTCTCCGACCTGCCGGGCACGCCGGAGTTCGAGCACGCCATCTCCGTCGAGTTCCCGTGGATGGAGAAGCAATTGCGGGCCGCGATCGCCGAGCGGCGCGTACGTCCGCGGGACGACGTGCTGAGTCACCTCGTCGGCTCGGAGGTGGACGGCCGGCCGGTGACGGACGACGAGGTATTCGCCATGGCGGAGCTGCTGATCTCCGGCGGCGTGGGCACCACCGCCTCCCTCGTCAGCCAGACGCTGATGTACCTCGACCGCAACCACGAGCTGCGTCGCACCCTCGCCGAGCACCCGGAGAAGCTGCCGCGGGCGATCGAGGAGTTCCTGCGCGTCTTCTCACCCACGCAGGCCCTGGCCCGCACGGTGACTCGTGATGTCGAGTTCCACGGGCACGACTTCCGCACGGGCGATCGCGTGCTCCTCGGCTGGGCGTCGGCGAACCGCGACCCGAAGGCGTTCGACGACCCGGACACCGTGGACATCGAGCGGTGGCCGAACCGGCACACGGCGTTCGGCATGGGTGTGCACCGGTGCGCCGGGGCGCACATCGCCCGTGCGCTGTCCGTCGAGATGCTCGGCCAGATCCTGTGCCGCATGCCGGATTACGAGATCCTGCACGACCGGGTGGTCCCGTTCGCGCACCAGGCGGTCAATCCCGGTTGGAAGCGAATTCCCGCGCGCTTCACGCCGGGACCGCGTATCGGCCCCACTGCCGGGAACGCGCGCCCCTTCTCGATCTGAAAGGTTCATCTTCAAGAGATTTCGCGCCGGTGGAACGGGACGGGCGGACCGTGAACCCGGGGGTGCTCGCCGAATCGACCATTGACCTCCCGGGTCCGATGTGAGCATAATCATATGCAGAGATTTCTTCCGTTTCCGTTCTTCTCGCGTCTCGCGATCCACCGCTCTGCACGCAAGCCCGGCCGGCCTCCTCGCGGGGACGGTCGCCCGGTCCGTGACGCGAACCGAAGAGCGAGTCGAGAGAGAGGTTCACGTCATGGGATTCGACGGCATGGTTGCCTTCGTCACCGGTGCGGCGAGGGGACAGGGGCGCAACCACGCGGTGCGCCTCGCCCGCGAGGGCGCCGACATCATCGCGATCGACCTGTGCGCTCCGGTGCAGGGCGCCCCGTACGACATGGCCACCCGGGCGGACCTCGACGAGACGGTCCGCCTGGTGCAGGCCGAGGGGCGGCAGATCGTCGCCACCGAAGCGGACGTGCGGGATTCGGCCGCGGTCGCCAAGGCCGTGGCGACGGGGGTCGAGCGGTTCGGCCGCCTCGACGTCGTCGTCGCCAACGCCGGGATCGCCGGCAGCTATCCGGTCGAGGATCTCACCGACGAGATCTGGCGCGACATGATCGACATCAACCTCACCGGCGTGTGGAACACGGTGAAGGCCTCCGTCCCGCACCTGCGTGCCGGCGGCCGCGGCGGCAGCATCGTGCTGATCAGCTCCATCGCCGGACTGAAGGGCCTGCCGAACAACGCCCACTACGCGGCGGCCAAGCACGGCGTGCTCGGCGTGATGCGCAGTCTCGCCAACGAACTCGGCCCCGAAGGTATCCGGGTCAACGCGGTCCTGCCGACCAACGTGGAGACCCGCATGCTGCTGAACGACGCGATCTACAAGTTGTTCCTCCCGGACGAGCCGCAGCCCACCCGGGAACAGGTCGAACCGCTGCTGCACGGCATGCACGCCCTCGACGTCCCGTTCGTGCAGCCCGACGACGTCAGCAACGCCGTTCTGTTCCTCGCCGGAGCCGAGTCCCGCTACGTCACCGGCATCACGATGCCGATCGACGCCGGCGCCCTGGTGAAGTAGTGACAGGCCCCGAAACGCGCTCTGCGACGGAAGGACACGACATGCTCGACGGCCGGGACCGCCACCCGCGACGGACGGAGGATGTCCTCGAGATCCGCGAACTGGCGACGCGGTACGCCCTGGCCGTCGACGACCACGACATGGAGACGCTGGCCGCGCTGTATACGCCGGACGCCGCGTTCCACGGTCTGTCGGAATCGCTGTGGGGGCGGGACGCGATCGTCACCTACGTTCGTGCCGCGCTCGACGGATACGACGGGGTCAGCGTGCACACCCCGCACCCCGGCACGGTGGACTTCACCGATGAGGACACGGCGCAGGGGGTCGTGCCCTGCCACGTCGAGTTCGCGCAGGCGGGGGTGCAGAGCATTCTCGCGTTGCGATACCACGACCGTTACGTGAGACGGGCCGGGCGCTGGTACTTCGGCGAACGCCGGCTCGAGGTCCGGTACGCGACGCCGACCGCGACGTACGGGACGGTCCTCACGGCCGGGGCCGCACCCGACCCGCCGTCCCCCGCCGAGCCGGACGGACGACTCCGGCCGAGTCCGTCACCCACCTTCGACTGAACCATCCCGAGAGAGGGAATTACGATGCAAGACAACGACGGATCGGACGCCTACGACGTCATCGTGCTCGGCAGCGGGGGTGCCGGACTGTGCGCCGCCCTGTCGGCCGCCCGGTGCGGTGCCCGAGTGGGCGTGTTCGAGAAGGGCGAACTGCTCGGCGGGACCACGTGCCTGTCGAGCGCCGTGGCGTGGCTGCCGAACAACCGGTACGCGCGGGAGGCGGGGATCGTCGACTCGCGCGAGCAGTCCCTCGCCTACCTCGAATCCCTGTCGCACGGGATGATCCTGCCCGAGCTCGCGGAGGCGTTCGTCGACACCGTTCCCGAACTGCTCGACTGGCTCGACACCACGCCGCTGAAGATGCGCCTCGTCGCCGGCTACCCCGACTACCACCCCGAGCGGCCCGGCGGGATGCCGCAGGGCGGACGCTCCCTCGAACCCGACCTGTTCAGCTTCATCGACCTCGGCCGATGGGAGGACAAGCTCGTCGGGGTCCCGCGCCGTATGACGGTCGCGGAGACCCCCATCGGCGGCGGCACCGGCCACCTTCCCCCCGACGTGCTCGAGCAGCGGGAGCGGGAGCGCGTGGAGGGCCTGGGCCGCGGCATGATCGCGGCCCTGCTCCAGGGCTGCCTCGACGAGGGCGTCGCCGTGCACACCGGGGAGCGGGGCGTGCGGCTGATCCAGGACGAGTCCGGCCGCATCACCGGCGTGCGGTTCGAGGGGCGGAACGGGGCGCACGACGTGCGCGCGGAGCACGGCGTCGTGCTCGCCACCGGCGGCTTCGAATGGGACGAGCGGCTGCGGCGCGACTTCCTGCGCGGACCGATGGCGCACCCCGCCACCGTGCCCACGTGCACGGGGGACGGATTGCGCATGGCGATGCGCGTCGGCGCGCAGCTCGGCAACATGCGCGAGGCCTGGTGGGCGCCGGTCGCGGTGCTGCCCGGGCAACGGGCGAACGGTGCCCAGGCCGTCCAGCTCGTGCACCGGGAGCGCACTGCGCCGCACTCGATCATGGTCAACCGGCTCGGCCGGCGGTTCACCAACGAGGCGACCAACTACAACGCGCTCGGTGGGGCGTTCCACCAGCTCGACGCGCACGACTTCGACTACCTGAACCAGCCGTGCTGGCTGATCTTCGACGCCGACCACGTCGAGAAGTACGGGGCGTTCGGGGCCGCGCCGGGCACCGAAGCCCCGGAGTGGGTCGTGCGGGCCGACACTCTCGCCGATCTGGCACGGCAGATCGACGTCCCCGCGGACACCCTCGAATCGACGGTCGCCCACTGGAACGAGGACGTGCGCCGGGGCCACGACAGCGAGTACCACCGCGGCGAGAGCGTGTACGACGGGTTCGTCGGTGACAAGAACAGGTACCCCGGCGTGGAATCCACCCTGGGACCCGTCGCGCGGGCCCCCTTCCATGCGGTGCAGATCCACAGCAGCACGCTCGGCACGAAGGGCGGTCCGCGCACCGACGCCGACGGCGCGGTCCTCGACGTCGACGATCGGGTCATCCCCGGCCTGTTCGCCGCCGGGAACGTCATGGCGGCCCCCACCGGCATGGTCTACGGCGGAGCCGGCGGAACCCTGGGCCCTGCCCTGGTATTCGGCTACCGGGCGGGCCGGGCCGCGGTGAGGGCGTCGGTCCGTGCGGCCGATCCGTCGGCGGATCCGGCCGCGGCGCCGTTGCGGCCGGTGTCGCTCGCCTGACGGATCAGGGGAGGGATCCCTGCCGAATATCCGCGCGGTCCCCAGTCAGCCGCGACAGCCGTTCGTTGCTGTCGCGGCTGACTGCCGTGCGCGCGGCTCCGGAACCTGTGCCGGCACGGGACGTAGGTGTCCGGCGATCGGGGACCTTCGGACCTTGCGGGCTCACTAGCTAATAATCATGATAAGCATTAGAGTGCGGTTCGTCACAATACGCATACAATGAGAACGGGAGCACCCATGGGACGAGTAGCCGGAAAGGTCGCGCTGGTCACCGGCGCCGCCCGGGGCCAGGGACGATCGAACGCCGTCCGCCTCGCGGAGGAGGGTGCCGACGTCGTGATCCTCGACTCCTGCAAGGACGTCGACACGGTCGCGTATCCGCTCGCCACCACCG
>NZ_PCZU01000283.1:19119-36561 GCF_002887785.1 Rhodococcus sp. ENV425 | reverse complement strand
CCTCGCCGAGACCCACCGGCTCGTCGAGGCGACGGGCCGCCGCTGCCTGTCCCGGGTGGTCGACGTGCGTGACCAGGCGGCCCTCGACCTCCTCGTCTCCGACGCCGTCGACGAGTTCGGGCACCTCGACATCGTCAGCGCCAACGCCGGCATCGTCAGTTTCACGCCTACCTGGCATCTCAGCGACGAGGAATGGCAGAACGTCATCGACGTCAACCTCACCGGTGTCTTCCACACCGTGCGGGCCGTCGTGCCCCGGATGATCGAGCAGGGTACCGGCGGCGCGATCGTGCTCACCAGCTCGGTCGCGGCGATCCGGGCGAGCCGCAACCTCGGGCACTACGCGGCCAGCAAGGGCGGGGTCGTCAGCCTCATGCGCACCCTCTCCAACGAGCTGGGGGAACACGGCATCCGGGTCAACACCCTCAACCCCGGCACCGTCCGGACGGACATGATCGAGAACGACGCCATGTACCGCATCTACCGTCCGGACCTCGAGTCGCCCACGCAGGCCGACATCGTCGACCACTGCCGCCGGCGCAACGAACTCGACGTCCCCTGGGTCGAGGCCGTCGACATCAGCAATGCCCTGGTCTGGCTGGCCTCCGACGAGGCCCGGTACGTGACCGGCGTGGTCCTGCCCATCGACGCCGGATTGCTCGCCAAGGCCTAGAACCCGATTCGCCGCCAACGAATCCCGTCTCGGAAGGAACGCACGATGGAAAGCCCCGCTCGCTGTCCGGTCGTCCACTTCGACCACAATTCGCCCGAGCACTCGGCCGACCCGGCCGAGTCGTACCGGAAGATCCGCGAAACCGTCAAGATCGGCTGGACTCCCGCTCACGGCGGATACTGGGTGCTCTCCGACTACAGTTCGGTCTTCGACGCCGCCCGCGACGACGAGACGTTCTCCTCGGCGCGCAGCGAGTACGGCGGCGACGGGCTGTCCGTGGTGATCCCGAAAACCCCGCATCACGACCATATTCCGATCGAGCTCGATCCCCCGGAGTTCCGCAAGTACCGCAGGATCGTCAACCCGGTCAGTGCGCCGGCCGCCGTCGAGAAGATGAAGCCCACCATCGACCGGCACGTCGCGGGCTTCATCGACAGCGTGATCGAGAGCGGTGAGTGCGACCTGACGTCGGTCATCGGAGTCCCCTCGATCGTCACGGTGGAGTGGCTCGGACTCGACGTCTCGGAGTGGCGCCGCTACTCCAACGCCCACTTCCAGGTGCTCGCGGGAATTCCGGGCACCCCCGAGCACACCCGCGCGGTCGAGGTCGACTTCCCGTACCTGGCCGGACGCATCGAGCAGACCATCACCGAACGGCGACGGGATCCGAAGGACGACATCATCAGCTACCTCGTCCAGCAGGAGGTCGACGGCAGCCCGATGAACGATCACGACGTGTTCGCGATCGTCGACCTGCTCATCTCCGGCGGCGTCGGCACCACCGCGTCCCTGGTGAGCAACTCGCTGGTCTGGCTCAGCCGCCACAAGGACGTGCGGCAGCGTCTCATCGACCACCCCGATCTCCTCGATCACGCCATCGAGGAGTTCCTGCGGTACTTCTCGCCGACCCAGGCGCTCGCCCGCACCGTGACGCACGACGTCGAGTTCCACGGCTGCCCCATGCAGAAGGGCGACCGGGTGCTGCTGTCGTGGGCCTCCGCCAATCGCGATTCGGAACTGTTCGACAAGCCCGACGAGATCGACATCGAACGGTGGCCCAACCGGCACACCGCCTTCGGCATCGGTGTGCACCGCTGCGCCGGTTCGCACCTCGGCCGGTACATGTCGCACGCTCTGATCAGCCAGGTGCTCGAACGGATGCCGGACTACGACGTCGACCTCGCGGCGCTGCAGCCGTACCCGCGACAGGGCGTGAACACCGGCTACCAGCGCATCCCGGCCACCTTCACGCCCGGTCGCCGGGTACTGACGGACTACACGCTGCAGTAACGGCTTTCGCCGACGCGGCAGTGCCGTCTTTCGTCGACGCGGCAGTGCCGGCCGTCCGCGTACGCGATCGCATGCGCGGACGGCCGGCTGTCGCGGCTGTCAGCCGAGCTTCCCGGTCGGTTCGAACTTCACGCGCAGTTCGGGGATGCTGCGGGTGTAGAGGCCCTCCTCGCGCGGTACGAAGCCGTCCTGGTACTCGATCGAGTCCATCGTGTCGAGCACGAGGTTCAGCGCGATGGTCATCTCCGTCTTCGCGAGCATAGAGCCCACGCAGAAGTGGCGGCCGAGGATGAACTGCACGTGGTTGGCCGCACCACTGAATGCTCGGTCGACGTTGAGGTCGGTTCGGAAGATGTCGAACTCGTCCGGATTCGAGAAGTGGCGCTCGTCGCGGTTGGCGGCCGCGAGCATCATGATGCACGTCGCCCCTGCGGGGATGGTCGAGTCCTCGATCTGCACCTCGTCCTCGGTCTGGCGCATGATCATGTGGACGGGTCCGGAATACCGCAGCGTCTCGGCGATGACGCGGTCGGCGAGGGTGCGGTCCTCGCGCACGGCCCGCATCTGCTCGGGATGGTCGATCAGATTGCGAATCATGCTGGCGATGGCCTTGTCCGTCGTCTCGCCACCGGCGACGAGGAGCAGACTGACGAAGGCCTTGATCTCCTCGTCGGACATCTGCTCGCCGTCGACCTCCGCGCGGCACAGGCGCGAGAGCAGATCGTCGCCGTCGCCCGAGCGTCGTTCGCGGATGATCGGCAGCATGTACTCGCGCAGCTCGACATGGGTGCGTTCGGCGGCGGCGTTGATCTCGGGGTCTCCGGCCAGGTTGTTGAGATAGGCCATGATCGAGAAGTACCAGCCGCGGAACCGCTCGTGATCGCTCTTGGGCAGGCCCAGCATGTCGACCATCACGTTGATGGGGAATCGGCTGGTGAACTGGGAGACGAGTTCGGCCTCGCCCTGCCGGGCCACCGCGCCGAGCAGCTCGCCGGCGTTGCGCGCGACGATGTCGCCGATCAGCTGGGCGGCATTGTGGGTGATGGCCGGCATGAAGCGTTCGAGTCCGTTGCCGCGGAAGAACGGGTTGAGCAGCGCGCGGTGCGTGGAGTGCTCGCGCCCTTCCATCTGCAGGATCGTGCGGCCGTGGATGGGCTCGAGCTGCCATTCGTAGTTGCGGCTGGAGAACTTCGGGCTGCGGAAGGCCTCGGCGCAGTCGGCGAACCTGCTGATCAGGTAGCTGTCCGTGCCCTCGTGGTGCAGGGCCGGGTAGTGGTCGCGCAACACGCGGTGGAGCGGGTACGGGTTGTCGAGGAACTCGGGGGAGAGGATGTCGGGGGCGATGGGGCGGGGATCGACTGCGGTCACTCTGGGATCTCCTGATCGTCGAATCGAGGGTCGAGCAGGATCGGTGCCGGAGCACCGGTCGGGGTCGTGCCGCTCCGCCGAGGGTCTGGGGCCGGAGGTGGACAGTGATCCGGATCACTAGGTGCTGATAACTATAAATACGATTCGAATGATGTCAACGCATATTGGTGAAACGAGTTCTCGACGGGAACGGGCGCCCACTCGTGAGGAGTGGGCGCCCGCACCGAATCTGCCGTGCAGCTCGAGGGTGCTGCCACGCCGGCGGTAGTCGGCGAGCGCCGCGTCGTACTCGTCGTCCGATCCGAGTCGGCTGCACATGCTGGACCCGCAGCGGGTTAGAAGAACCGTTTGACGACCTTCGCTGTCGGCGCGACGTCCATGTCCGAGCGGACGTAGAGGGCGTCTGTGATCCGTTTGATCGGCAGAGTGTGCCATGGATCGAGTTCGGATTCCACACCGAACGAGATCGAGCCGCGCCCGGACCATGCTTGCTTCGGGGTCACACGGCAGGAGTTGAGCACCAGATCCGCGAGCGACGGGTCCCCACCCTCGGGATTCGGGATGACCCGGAGGCCCATCGGCTTCATGTCGTAGGGCTCGAGGTCGACCGGACGCTCCGGCTTCATCTGTACGGTGCAGATGCGGCTTCCCTTGGGACGTTCCACGATTCCCTGCATGACCTCGCTTTCCTGCTGCCACTCGATGTGGCCGAACTTCTTGGGGTTGCCCCAGATCTCACGGCCGGCGGCGAGTGCCGACTCCTGGTTGAGCAGGATGCGGACGGGATAGATGCACGGCTCGCCCTCCCACGTGCAGTCGAGGAACTGGTAAGCCTCCTCGTACGCACCGAACGTGGTGAACGGCATCTTGGCGATGACGATGCGGACGGTTGCGGGGAGAGTGAGTTCGAAACCCGCTGCCTCCGGAAGGAGGTCGAGCGCGGCGTTCTCGTCGGTCTCGTAGGCGACCGTGATGGTCTCCATGTCGCGATAGTAGACGGGCGGCTTCGGGTAGAGCGGCTCGTCCACCGGCATCGTGTAGCCGAATTTCTCCCGGGTGAGTCGTCCCTGCTTGGCCATGATTGCTCCTTGCGTCGAGGGAAATGTGGCGGATCAGTGTTCGTAGACGGGAGTGGTGGTACCCCGGGGGACGATCATCTTGTCGAACTGCGCCTGCTCGATCAGGGCGGTGTCGCAGAACTCGAGCATGGCCGCGATCTTGTCGTCGCGGACGGTGACGATCCAGCAGTACTGGTTCTTGTACGGAACCCCGTTGCGGCCCATGCCATCCGAGCGGCAGAATACGACGACGCGCCCGTCCTCCAGCGAGAGGACGTCCTCGACCTCGAGTGGCTTGATGCCGTACTCCTGGCTCAGGCCCTGCACGGACGGGCCTTCGCGCTCCTCGCCGCGGAAGTTCGCGCCGAGAAAGTCGTTCTGGATGGACTCGAGACCCTTGTAGGTGCCCGAGATGGGAGTGGATCCGATGAGGGTCCAGGTGGCATCGGGATGGAAGTAGCGGGTGAACGCGTCTCCCACCCCCTCCGAATCGCCGCGGACGGCGGCGAGCCAGTTCTGTACGACCTTCTTTTCGTTGGTTCCCATGTCCATTCGCTTTCGTGATTCCGGGGCGGGCTGCTCCCGCGCCGGTCGACAGGTCCGTCCCGAGGAAAGCCGCCGTCGATGCTCGCGCATCGGCTGGGATGGGACGGGGGCTCTCCTGCGGTCGCTCGGGCCTCTGCGGATCGTCGAATCGACGGTCGAGCGGGAGTTGCGTCGCTCAGGGGCGAGCGCCTCCGCGGACGGCTCGAGATCGGAGTCGAAGTGATCCAGATCACCGATGCCGACGACTGTATGCGGAATTTGGTAATTGTCAATGGATTTCGCGCACGCCGAAGATGCCGAAGGGGGCGTCCACTCGGTGGAGTGGACGCCCCCTTCGCGCGCGGGGACTCGCGCGGGAACTACGGTTGCGTCGTCTTCGGCGGCTCCAGCGTCCGGAGGGCGGCGAGCAGCCGCTCCGGGATCGGGGCCTTGTTTCCATCGGCGCCGCGCACGGCGAACGTGATCTTGCCGTGAGCGACGAGTTCGTCGCCGCGCTCGAAGTCGAATCCCAGCGCGTACGAGGTGGTGCCGAGGTGGTCGAGGACGACCGTGCAGGTCAGCTCGTCGAACACCTCGCAGCTGGTGATGTACTGGCACTCCGACTTCAGGCCCACGGTGTAGACGCCGACGGTGTCGAGCAACGTGTGGCTGTCGAGGCCGAACGAGTGCAGCCAGACGCTGTACGTGCGTTCCATCCACGGGTAGTTGATGGCGAAGTACGAGATCCCGACGGCGTCGCAGTCGCCGTAGGCGAGCTGGAAGCGCTGCTGCGTGACGGCGGTGGTGGCGGTGGTCATGTCGTGTCCTTCCGGGTGGATCAGGGGTGGCCGCCGTCGACGGTAACGATGGAGCCGGTCGTGAAACTCGAGGCGTCGCTCGCGAGGTAGAGGGCGGCGCCGACGATCTCGTCGGGCTGTCCGCCGCGCTTGGCGGCGAAGCGCTGCGCCCGCTGGGAGAACGCCTCCATGTCCCACGAGTTGCTCACGTCCGTGAGGAAGGTGCCGGCCATGATTGCGTTGCTGCGCACCGTGGGACCGAACGCGTGCGCCATGCCGATCGTAACGGCGTTGAGTCCGGCCTTGGCGGCGGCGTAGGGAAGGATATCCGGCCTGGGGTGCACGGACCCGGCGCTGGAAATGTTGATAATGGATCCGCCGTCGCCCTGCGCCATGCGGGTTCCGACGAGTGCCGCGAGCCGGAACGGGCCCTTGAGGTTCACCCCGATCACTTTGTCGAACAGCGTTTCGCTGACGGTGTCGAGACTGTCGTACAGCGGGGACATGCCCGCGTTGTTGATCAGCACGTCGATCTTCCGGAAGTGACCATAGGCCGCCTCGACGAGTTCCTCGATCGATTCCCATCGTCCGACGTGGAACGAATGCGCAAGCGTCTTGCGTCCCGTCTCCTCGGTGATCTCGTCGGCGGTGGCCTGGCAGGAGGCCAGGTCACGGCTGGCGATGACGACGTCGCAGCCGGCGCGAGCCAGCCCGAACGCCATGGCGCGGCCGAGGCCCCGGCTGCCGCCGGTGACGATCGCCGTGCGGTCGGTCAGATCGAACGCGCGGACGGGGTCGAACCCCGGGCGGGTCCGGCCGGTTGTTGAATCGGTCATCGAGTTCCTCCACTGGTCCTGGTTGACGGTACCCAATTCCTTGCTATTGTGATCATAGATTAGCGGATAGTGATCCAGTTCACGACAATGGCCGAGACCGCGCCGAGTCACACCGCCGTGTCGCACCCGGTGGATCGGACGCATCGCCAGAACGGAGTACAAGGTGAGTGACGACCAGCAGGACCTGTTCGCCCTGCCGCAGCGGTACCTCGACCTCCAGCGGGAAGCCCGGGACCTCGCGGCCGAGTGCGCCGACATCGCTGCGCGCGCCGACGAGGCGGACAGCTTCGATCCGGACGTCCGCAAGCGGCTGACCGCGTCCCGGCTCACCGAGGTCGTCGTGCCGGCTGCCTACGGTGGTCGCTTCGAGAAGGTCGACTCGCTCGCGGTGACCATCGTGCGCGAGGCCCTCGCCGCCGAGTCGGCCCACCTCGACTCCATGTTCGGCATGCAGGGCATCGGCAGCTACTGCATCAGTGTCGGCGGCTCCGAGGAACTCAAGGCGGAGTGGCTGCCCAAGGTGGCCCGGCTCGAGGCCGTGGCCGCCCTCGGCCTGACGGAGCCGCACGTCGGCTCCGACCTCAAGGCACTCAGCACCACCGTCGTCGAGCGCGACGGCAAGCTGATCGTCGACGGGCACAAGTCCTTCATCACCAACGGCGGCGACGCGGACTTCTACAGCATCCTCGCCCGCGAGGGCGACGGATACTCCCTCGTGCTGGTCCCGGCCGACGCGCCCGGCCTGCGCATCGAGCGCCCGCACCAGATCATCGCGCCCCACGTGCTCAGCGACGTCATCCTCGAGAACGTCGAGGTACCGGTCGGCAACCGCATCGGGGAACCGGGCAAGGGCTTCGGGCTCGTCCTCGCCACCCTCGCCACGTTCCGCGTGTCCGTGGCCGGCGCCGCCGTCGGCGTGGCCCAGGCCGCGCTGGACGAGGCGGTCGCCCACGCCAAGACCCGGGAGGGCTTCGGCGTCAGCCTCGCGCGTCTCGGATCGGTGCCCGAGCACCTCGCCTCCTGCTGGACCGACATCGAGATGGCGCGCTCGCTGACCTACCGCGCGGCCGCCGCGTCGGCCCGCGACGCACGCGCCAATCTGCACCTGTCGTCGATGGCAAAGGTCGGCGCCACCGAGGCGGCCGCCCGCGTCGTCGACCGCTCGGTGCAGATCATGGGCCGCTTCGGGCTCGTGCGCGGCGGGAAGCTCGAGCGCCTCTACCGGGAGGCCCGTCCCATGCGGATCTACGAGGGCTCGACCGAGGTGATCTTCGATTCCCTGGCCAAGCAACTCGTGAAGGAAGCCCAGTAGGGGGAGAATGCGGACCAGAGGCAGGCACCCATGACAACGGACGCGAACACCACCAAGCTGGAGCGAGTCGTCATCCGCTTCGCGGGCGACTCGGGCGACGGCATGCAGCTGACCGGCGACCGGTTCACCTCCGAAGCGGCCGCGTTCGGCAACGACCTCGCGACGCAGCCGAACTTCCCCGCCGAGATCCGGGCGCCGCAGGGCACGCTGCCCGGGGTGTCGTCGTTCCAGATCCAGATCGCGGACCACGACATCCTCACCGCGGGTGATCGCCCGGACGTCCTCGTCGCGATGAACCCGGCGGCGCTGAAGGCGAACATCGGCGACCTGCCGCGCGGCGGCACCGTCATCGTCAACACCGACGAGTTCACCAAGCGCAACCTGTCCAAGGTCGGCTACGCCGCCAGCCCGCTCGAGGACGGCAGCCTCGACGAGTTCGTGATCCACCAGGTGCCGATGTCGAGCCTGTCGGTCGGGGCGGTCGAGCCGGCCGGCCTGAGCCGCAAGGACGGGGAACGCGCGAAGAACATGTTCGCGCTCGGGTTGCTGTCGTGGATGTACAACCGGCCGGTGGGGCGGATCGAGGAGTTCCTGCGCACCAAGTTCGCCAAGAAGCCGCAGGTCGCCCAGGGCAACCTGCTCGCATTCCACGCCGGGTGGAACTACGGCGAGACCACGGAGACGTTCGCGACGACGTTCGAGGTGGCCAAGGCGGACCTGCCGCCCGGTACGTACCGGCAGATCACCGGCAACACCGCCCTGGCCTACGGCCTGGTGGCCGCCGGTGAGCTGTCCGGGCTCGAGGTGTTCCTCGGGACGTATCCGATCACTCCCGCCTCCGACATCCTGCACGAGCTGACCAAGCACCGCAGCCTCGGCGTGACCACCTTCCAGGCGGAGGACGAGATCGCCGCCATCGGCGCGGCAGTCGGGGCCTCCATCGGCGGCGCCCTGGGCGTCACCAGCACCTCCGGTCCGGGCCTGGCCCTCAAGAGCGAGGCCATCGGCCTGGCCGTGATGACCGAAATCCCCCTCGTGGTGATCGACGTGCAGCGCGGCGGACCGTCGACGGGCCTGCCGACCAAGACCGAGCAATCCGACCTGCTGCAGGCGCTGTACGGGCGCAACGGTGAGTCGCCGGTCGCGGTGCTCGCGCCGCGCTCGCCGGCCGACTGCTTCGCCACCGCGGTCGAGGCGGCCCACATCGCCCTGACCTACCGGACCCCGGTGCTGCTGCTGTCCGACGGCGCCATCGCCAACGGCTCCGAACCCTGGCAGATCCCGCGGGTAGACGAGCTCGCCCCGATCGAGCCGGGCTACGAGACGGGCCCGGACGCCGGTGGTGCGCCCCTGCGCCCCT
The DNA here is from genome assembly GCF_002887785.1 of Rhodococcus sp. ENV425. Lineage (NCBI taxonomy): Bacteria > Bacillati > Actinomycetota > Actinomycetes > Mycobacteriales > Nocardiaceae > Rhodococcus > Rhodococcus sp. ENV425. The sequence continues at coordinate 27,342 of NZ_PCZU01000283.1, read as the reverse complement.
ACGCCCGGGACCGCGAAACCCTGGCCCGCACCGTGGCGATCCCCGGAACGCCCGGCCTCGAGCACCGGATCGGTGGCCTCGAGAAGGCGAACGGCAGCGGCAACATCTCCTACGACCCGGCCAACCACGATCTGATGGTGCGCCTGCGCCAGGCGAAGATCGACGGGATCTCGGTCCCGGACGCCGAGGTCGACGATCCGTCGGGGCAGGCGGAACTGCTGATCGTGGGATGGGGCAGTTCCTACGGGCCGATCGGCGAGGCGTGCCGCCGGGCCCGGCGTCGCGGCACCGCGGTCGCCCACCTGCACCTGCGGCACCTGAACCCGTTGCCGCGCAACCTCGGTGAGGTGCTCGGCCGGTACCGCACGGTGATCGCGCCCGAGATGAACCTGGGACAGCTGACGAGTGTGCTGCGGGCGCGCTACCTTGTCGACGTCCAGCCGGTGACCAAGGTTCAGGGCCTGGCCTTCCTCGCCGACGAGATCGTCGACGCGATCGATGCCGCGCTCGCCGGCACCCTGCGCGAGCTGGAACACGCCAAGACCACCGCCGCGCTGGCTGCGGCCGAGTACCGTCCGGAGCCGGACCGCGAGGAGGAATCGGCATGACCGAGTTGATCAGCCGCGTGGGCACCGATCTCGGACTGAGTGCCACCGCGCTCGTCCCGACGACCGACACCCCGCAGAAGGCCAAGGACTTCACGAGCGACCAGGAGGTGCGCTGGTGCCCGGGCTGCGGTGACTACGTCATTCTGGCCGCGATCCGCAACTTCCTGCCCGAACTCGGCCTGCGGCGCGAGAACCTGATGTTCGTCTCGGGCATCGGCTGTTCGAGCCGGTTCCCGTACTACCTCGAGACCTACGGCCTGCACTCCATCCACGGCCGTGCGCCGGCGATCGCGACCGGTCTGGCCGTCACCCGGCCCGACCTGTCGGTGTGGGTGGTCACCGGTGACGGCGATGCCCTCTCGATCGGCGGAAACCACCTGATCCATGCGCTGCGCCGCAACGTGAACCTCACGATCCTGTTGTTCAACAACCGGATCTACGGCCTGACGAAGGGGCAGTACTCGCCCACGTCCGAGGTCGGGAAGATCACCAAGTCCACGCCGATGGGTTCGGTGGACCACCCGTTCAACACGCTGTCCCTCGCTCTCGGTGCCGAGGCCACCTTCGCGGCCCGAGCGCTCGACTCCGACCGCAAGGGTCTGACCGACGTGCTGCGCCGCGCAGCCGAGCACCGGGGCACCTCGTTCGTCGAGATCTATCAGGACTGCCCGATCTTCAACGACGGCTCCTTCGACGTGCTGCGCAAGGAGGACGCCGAGCAGCGGGTGATCCCGCTGCGCCACGGTGAGCCGATCGTGTTCGGCGCCGAGGGCCAGAAGTGCGTCGTCCGTGACGGATTCGGACTGCGCGTGGTGGACACGGCGACGGCCGACCCGGGTGCGATCGTGGTGCACGATGCGCACGCCGACGATCCGGAGTACGCCTTCGCGCTGTCGCGGCTGTCCGACCAGGACCTCGAACACACCGTGTTCGGCGTGTTCCGCAGCGTTGCCCGTCCGACGTACGACGACCTGGTGCGGGAGCAGAACGAGAGCGCCCGCACCGGCGGTCTCGACCGCCGAGACTCCCTGCAGTCCTTGTTGACCGGGCACGACACCTGGACTGTGTCCGATTAGCCCGATGTTCGAATAGCGTCGATCGCCGTCCCTCGGCGCGGAAACTGGGGTCCTCGTACCCCTAGACAATGCGCATGATTAGTATAAAGTGACTGCCATCACACCTCCCTTCCTTCCCTCCCCTCGGCAGGAGTAGTCGTAATGTCGCTCAGGAACGAAATCGAAAACGCCCTCGCCCGCTACGCGCTCGCCTACGACGACGGCGACATGGACGGCGTCGAGCGCGTCTTCGGCGAAACCGCCGTGTTCACCATGAAGATCGGCGACGGCGACCTCATCGGGCCGCTGAACGGCCGCGAGGAGATCATGGGCCTGTTCCGCGGCGCGCACGAGTCGCAGACCGACCAGCGGCGGCACATCACCACCAATCTGCTGATCGACGAGATCGACGAGAAGAACGTCCGCACGGTGTCCTACCTGCTCATCACCTCCGCGGAGAACGGTGCGCTGAAGGTGTTGTCCACGGGCAAGTACGAGGACGAGTGGACCCGGAGCGGCGGCGACTGGGTGCTCACCAAGCGGCACATCGCCCTCGACCTCCCGTACTGAACCCTCCCGCATCCGGAGACACCCATGACGATGAACCAGGGCCTCATCCCCGCCAAGTGGGCCGCCCTCACCCCGAACCGCATGGCGTTGTACGACGTCCCCAACGATCGCCGCATCACGTTCGCCGACCTCGACGAGCGCGTCCGGCGCCTGGCGAACGGACTGCGCGGACTCGGCCTGGAGAAGGGCGACCGCGTCGCCGTGCTGACCAAGAACAGCATCGAGTTCCAGGAACTGTTCTTCGCCGTCGGCCGAGCGGGACTGATCCTGCAGCCGCTGAACTGGCGGCTGGCAACTCCGTCCCTGCTCGGGCTCGTCGCCGACGCCACCCCGAAGGTGCTCATCACCGCCTCCGAGTTCCGGTCCGTGGCAGAGGAACTGAGTCGATCCACCACGGTCGACCACTGGCTCGAGTTCGGCCCGGGCGGAAGCGGGACGTACGAGGAGCTGCTCGCGAGCTCCAGCCCGGCCGAACCGATCTGGACGCCGAGCGTCGGGGGAGACGACCCGTTCTTCATCCTCTACACCGGCGGCACCACCGGCGAGTCCAAGGGCGCGCTGCACTCGCACACCAGCGCGGCCGCCGGCATGCTCAACCAGACCGTCGCCGAGCGGGTCGTTCCGACCGACGTCTACATGCTCACCGGCCAGATGTACCACATTCCGGTGGTGCTCTCGATGAACTACATGAAGCACGGATGTCCGGTCGTGCTGGTCAATTTCGAGGCCAAGCAGGCGCTCGAGATCATCGAGTCGGAACGGGTCTCGGCGTTCCTCGGCATCACCACGATGCTGAACTGGATGATGGCCGTGGAGAACTTCGACTCCTACGACCTGTCGAGCCTGCGCAACATCCAGTACGGCGGCGGCCCCATGCCGTCCGCGATCGTGCGCAGCGCGCTCGAGGCGTTCCCGTGCACCCTCATCCAGGGATACGGCCAGACCGAGGGCACGACGATGTCGTTCCTGTCCCAGGAGGACCACCTCGACGCGGTCAACGGCATCAACGAGCACCGGCTGAAGTCCTGCGGCCGCGAAGGATTCGGCACCACGATCCGGGTCGTCGACTTCGACGGCAACGAGGTCCCCAAGGACGGCAGGACCCCCGGCGAGATCGTGGTCCGCTCCGAGGCCAACATGCTCGGCTACTGGAACAAGCCGGAGCTGACCGCGCAGACCCTGCGCGACGGCTGGATGTGGACCGGCGACGTCGCGGTCTGGGACGAGGACCACTACGTCTATATCGTCGACCGGGCCAAGGACATGATCATCTCCGGTGGCGAGAACATCTACAGCATCCAGGTCGAAGAGGCCATCGGCGCCCATCCCGCAGTCCTCGAATGCGCCGTCATCGGCATCCCCGACGACGAGTGGGGCGAGGTCGTCAAGGCCGTCGTCGTGCTCAAGCCCGGGCACACCGCCACCGAACAGGAGATCATCGACACCGCCAAGCGGAACCTGGCCTCCTACCAGAAGCCCCGTTCGGTCGACTTCGTCGACGCCCTGCCGAAGGCGCCGACCGGGAAGATCATGAAGCGGGACCTGCGGGCGCCGTACCTCGAAGCGACGGCGGCCCGATGACCGTGGACACCGGACGCCGGGTGCCGACCGAGACCGAACTCGCCGAACTGGTCGGCACCCGCTTCCCCGGCGGCCAGGCCACGCTCGAGCCGTGGTGGGTGCACCTCGTCCTCGACAGCATGCTCGCCGACCCCGCCGACGGCGGTGCGCACCCGGTGCTGGTGTTCCTCGTCGCCACCGGCGCGATGGGCTGGAGCTGGGACGAGTTGTTCGCGGTGTTCGGGGCCACCGAGGCCGACGGCCCGATGGCCGGGGAAACCGAGACGGTGGTGCACCGGCCGCTGCGCGTCGGCGCCACCTACCGCGTCTCGGGCGAGATCGTCTCCGCGACGCGCAAGGTGGGCCGGCGCACCGGCGTCTTCGACATCGTCGGCTACCGTCTCGACCTGCACGACGAGGACGGCGCGCACTGTGCCTCCACCACCAACTCGATCGTGTTCCCGCGGCGAGGAGAGACCGCATGAAACCGACCGTCGGACAGAAGATTCCCGAGCGCACCATCGACGCGGTGGATCCGGCCCGGATGAAGACCCTCTCGGCGCTCATGCGGGACCCGAACCCGATCCATTTCGATCGGAAGGCGGCGAGCGCGCTGGGCCTCGGCGACCGCACGGTCAATCAGGGCCCGAGCAACATCGCCTACGTCGTGTCCATGCTCGGCTCCTGGGCCGGTGGCGTGGACCGGGTCACCGGATACCGGTTCAGGTTCCTCGGCAACGTATTCGAGGGTGACAGGCTGCGGGCCGCGGGCGTGGTGACCGACGTGGAGGAGACAGCCGACGGCCTCCTGGTGCGCTGCGACCTCACGCTCGACGTCCTCGGCGGAGCGCGCGTTCTCGAAGGCACCGGGACCGTCCGGTTCCCCGCCGATCGCTAGACACCATTTCCCACGAGAGGGGCGACAATCATGGCAGGACGAGTAGAAGGCAAGGTCGCGTTCATCACCGGGGCCGCCCGCGGCCAGGGTCGCAGCCACGCGCTGCGGCTCGCCGAGGAGGGCGCCGACATCATCGCGGTCGACATCTGCGAGAACATCGACTCGGTGACCCCGTACTACCCGCTGGCCACCGAGGACGAGCTCAAGGAGACCGTCCGGCTCGTCGAGGCCCTCGACCGGCGGATCGTGGCGCACCGCGCCGACGTCCGGGACCGCGCGGCGCTGCAGCGCGCCTTCGACGACGGGGTGGCGCAGCTCGGCGGCGTCGACATCGTGGTCGCCAACGCCGGCATCGCCACCTACGGCCGCTCGTGGGAACTCACCGCCGAGCAGTGGCGCGACATGATCGACGTCAACCTCACCGGCGTCTTCAACACCGCGGTCGTCGCGATCCCCACGATGATCGAGCAGGGCCGCGGTGGGTCCATCATGTTCACCAGTTCGATCGGTGGCCTCAAGGGCATTCAGCAGGTCGCCCACTACGTCGCCGCCAAGCACGGCATCGTCGGGCTCATGCGGACCATGGCGAACGAGCTCGGTCCCCACAGCATCCGGGTCAACACCATCCACCCGACGAACGTCGACACCATCATGATCCAGAATCCCGGGACGTACGGCATGTTCTCCCCGGGGGATCCGGAGCCGTCGCAGGAGAAGGCGATGCCGGGGTTCATGTCGCTGAACACGCTGCCGGTGCCCTGGGTCGAATCGATCGACATCAGCAACGCGGTGCTGTTCCTCGGCAGCGACGAGGCACGGTACGTCACCGGAGTCACCTTCCCGGTGGACGCCGGCGCGTACGTGAAGTGATGTGACGATGGCCGTCGGAATCGACGACAACGAGGATCTGCGTACACTGCGGGTCGACGAGGAGGGCATCGCCGAACTCGTTGCGGCGCAGACCGAATGTACCTTCGCCTTCAGTACGGCGGCCGGGTGGCCCGCCGGGGTGGTGATGAGCTACCTGCACCACGACGACCGGTTCTGGCTCACCGCCGCGAAGGACCGCGCGCACGTACGTGCGGCGATGCGCGAATCCCGCGTGACGCTCGTGATCTCGAATGCCGGCACCGGCCTGCCCGGCAGGCGGATGCTCGCCGTCCGCGGCCGCGTCACCGTCCACGCCGACGCGGAGACCAAGCGCTGGTTCTATGCGGCGTTCGCGCAGCGCCATGCTCCGACCGATCCCGCAGCCTTCCAGCGACTGCTGGACAGCCCCAACCGAGTCGTCCTGGAAGTCCGTCCCGTTCGCATCGCGGTCAGTCACGACTCGACCAGGATGCCGGGCGACGGACGCGGCGGCTCGCTCGGGCCTCGACCGAACAAGGAGTGAACAATATGACCGCGGATCCGGACTCCGCCTACGCCCACCTGCTCTCGCCGTTCCAGATCGGCCCGATGAAACTGCGCAACCGCGTGGTGCTGCCGCCGCACGCCTCGGCGATCGGCAACATCTTCGGGTCCGAGGCCGACGCCGAACGCAACCTCGCCTACTACGTGTCCCGGGCGAGGGGCGGAGCCGCGTGGTTCGACAGCCTCAGCGCCTGGGTTCCGAACGCCGGGGTGATCCCGGGGTTCGAGCCCACCGGCGTCGGCGCCACGGTCGAGGGCCACTACAGCCTGCCGATCTTCGTCGAACGCGTACAGGCGTATTCCGATGCCCTGCACGCCGAGGGCGCGGTGGCGACGGGGCAGATGGTCCACCAGGGCGGCATGCCGCATGGTGCGTCGTCGGTCCTGAGCGCTCCGGTGATCAACAACGTTCCGCACAAGCTGAACCGGGAGGAGATCGCCTACTTCGTCGGCCAGTACAAGTTCTGTGCGGAGCAGGCCCAGAAGGCACGCCTCGACGGCGTCGAACTCCACATGAACCACGACGATCTGCTCGAGTACTTCCTCTCGCCGCTGACCAACAAGCGCGACGACGAGTACGGCGGCTCGATCGAGAACCGTTGCCGGTTCCCGGTCGAGGTGCTGCGGGCCATCCGCGACGTGATCGGATCGTCCATGGTCATCGGCATCCGGCTGAACCTGCGCGAGGAGGTCCCGGGCGGCTACGACATCACCGGGGCCATCGAGATCGCGCAGTACCTCGAGAGCACCGGCCTCGTCGACTACTTCCACGGCGTGGTGGGCAGCCCGTGGGGCAACCCGTCCTACATCCAGCCGCACTTCTACGAGGCCGGCCAGTGGAGCGATCTCGCCGGGCAGCTCAAGCGGGCGGTGTCGCTGCCCGTCGTGCACACGGGCCGCATCAACCACCCCGACGTCGCCGAACGGATCCTCGCGGCCGGCGACGCCGACGTCGTCGGCATGGCCCGCGCGCACATCGCCGAGCCGTCGATCATCGAGAAGGTCCGCACCGGCCGCGTCGACGAGATCCGGCCCTGCGTCGGCGGCAACGAGTGCATCAGCCGCCGCTACGTCGAGGGCCTGCCGTTCGGCTGCGCGGTCAACCCCGTCACCAGCAACGAGGTCGACGGGCCGTGGCCCACCGTGACCGACCCCCGGCGCGTGCTCGTCGTCGGTGGCGGCCCGGCGGGCATGGAGTTCGCGGCCCTGGCCCGGGAGAAGGGCCACGACGTGGAGTTGTGGGAGGCGTCCGACGTGCTCGGCGGCCAGCTGCGCACCGCGATCAACGCGCCCACGTACGACATGTTCGAGAAGTACCTGGACTGGCAGCAGCGCCGGCTCGAGCGGGCGGGCGTGAAGATCGACTACCGGCACGCGGCCACGAAGGCGGAGATCGAGGCCGCCGGATTCGACGTGGTGGCGGTCGCCACCGGCTCCACCCGCCGGATCCCGGACATCCCGGGCGTGTACGGCGACAACGTCGCCGACATCCGCGACGTCCTGAACGGTGACGCCGCGGTCGGCAAGCGGGTCCTGATCGTCGCGCAGGACGATCACATGCCGCCGCTGTCGCTCGCCGACTTCCTCACCGATCGCGGTCACGACGTCACCATCGTCTACGCGACGCAGGTCGCGGGCCAGCTGCTCGGCCGCTACATCGTCGGTGCGATCCTCGGGCGCCTCGACGAGAAGGGCGTGCAGTACCGGTTCATGGAGGACGTCGTCGAGATCACCCCGACCGGGGTGGTCACCCGCAACGTCTACTCCGGGCGCACGCACCAGGTCGACGGCTTCGACTCGGTGGTGCTCGCCTGCGGTGGCATCGGGGACGCGGACCTGTACGAGAGCATCAAGGACGGGCCGGCTGCAGAGGGCGAGCGGGAGGTGCACATCCTCGGTGACGCCTACGCACCGCGCCGACTGGTCTTCGCCACCCGTCAGGCATTCGCGCTCGCGAAGCTGATCTGACGGACACCACGACGGGGGTGCGGGCTTCGGGCCCGCACCCCCGTTTCGGTGTCCGTCGGCGATGAGCGGGATGTTGCTGCGTCGAGCGGGAGGTTGTCGTCGTCGCTTCTCGCGTTTCGGCGCGAGATCCTCCCGCTCGGCGCGAGATCCA
>NZ_PCZU01000283.1:7655-19064 GCF_002887785.1 Rhodococcus sp. ENV425 | reverse complement strand
CGGCGCGAGATCCGCCGCATCAGGCCAGGACGAATCCCTTGAAGTCGGCGTCCCGGACCTCATTCCACGTCTGCTCGTAGAGCACGATTCCGCCGGCGTACGGCATGAAGATCTGCGGCTTACCGGGCACATTCGCGCCGCGGTACCACGACCCGGACTCGCCCTGCGGCCACAGGGTCATGTTCGCGATCTCCTCGACCGTCTCGACCCACGCGTTCTGCGCTTCCTCGGTGGCCTCGATCGTGGTCAGTCCGTGCTCGCGCATGTGATCCATCGTCTCGACCGTCCACTCGACGTGCTGCTCGATGGCGGTCACCATGTTCGACAGCACCGACGGGCTGCCGACGTTGGCGATGATGAACATGTTGGGGAAGCCGGCGGTGCCCAGGCCGAGGTGCGTCTTCGGGCCCTCCTGCCACGCCTTCTGCAAGGGCAGGCCGCCCCGGCCGCGAATGTCGATCTGGGTGAACGCGCCGGTGAAGGCGTCGAATCCGGTGGCGAGCACGACGGCGTCGAACTCGTACTCGGTGCCGTCGGCGAGATGCATACCGTGTGCGGTGAAGCTGTCGAGGGGCTTCTTACGCAGGTCGACCATTTCGACGTTGTCGCGATTGAAGGTCTCGTACCAGTCGGTGCCGACGACGGGCCGCTTCGCCCCCATCGGGTAGCCGAACGGCTTGAGGCTGTCCGCGACGTCCGGATCGTCGACGATCTCGTCGATCTTGGCCCGGATGAAGTCACAGACCGAGTCGTTCGCCCGCTGGTCCACCATCAAGTCCGCGAACGCGCCGAGGAAGGCGATTCCGCCGCCCTGCCAACGCTTCTCGTACTCGTTCCACCGCTCCTCGTCGCTGACGTCGAACGCGGCCTTGGGGTTGTCGTCGCGGATGCAGCCGGCGGCGGCGGTCCGGCAGGCACGGCGTCGCTCGCGGTAGTTCGCCTTGACGTTCGCGACGAACTCCGGGTCGAGCTTGTGGTTGCGGGCGGGAATGACGAAGTTGGCGGTGCGCTGCAGCACGGTCAGCTTGCCGGCCTGCTTGGCGATCTCCGGGATGGCCTGCACGCCGGAGGATCCGGTGCCGACGGCGGCGACCCGGAGACCGGTGAAGTCCACTCCCTCCTCCGGCCACTCGCTGGTGCGGTAGATCGGCCCCTGGAACTTGTCGAGGCCCGGGACGTCGACGTCCTTGGGGACCGACAGGCAGCCGACGGCCATGAGGCAGAACCGTGAAACGTACTCGTCGCCCTTGTCGGTACGGACGTGCCACTTCTGCTCGCCCTCGTCGAAACGGGCTTCGGTGACGTTGGTTTCGAGACGGATGTCGCGGCGCAGGTCGAACCGGTCGGCGACGTGCGAGAGATACGCCTGCAGCTCGGGCTGCGACGGGTAGCGCTCGCTCCACTCCCACTCCTGCTCGAGTTCCTCGTCGAATCCGAACGAGTAGTCGTGGCTGTCCACGTCGCAGCGGGCGCCGGGGTAGCGGTTCCAATGCCAGGTGCCGCCGACCTCCTCGCCCTTGTCGAGCGCGACGGCGGTGTAACCGTGCCTGCGCAGCTTCCACAACAGGTACAGGCCTGCGAAGCCGGCGCCGACGACGACGGCGTCGACCTCGATTGCGGATGTTGAGGAGTTGGGGGTTGCAGTCATCGGATGACCTCTCTGACTGGGGGATTCGGTCGGATGTGCCGATGTCACCGCCAGGCTCGCGGTTTCGGTGTGCCAGGCGGGAGCGCGGTGCGGCCGGATGGTCGTCCGCTCGCGGAAAAGTCTGTGACGGGTATCACTCTATCAATGCGAATGGATATAATCAAAGGTGTAGAGCGGATATATTTGGCGGGCGTCGTCGCGCCACCCCGTGTGCGGGGCCGTTCCACACCCCCGTGTGCGGGGCCGTTCCACACGGAAATCTCCGAATCCACCATGGAAAGAGGTCGACATGTACCGACTCGTCGCCGCGTACAACCACCCCGAGGATCCCGAGAAGTTCCTTGAGCACTACCGCAACGTGCACTCCAAGCTCGCGCTGAAGCAGCAGGGGATCCGGAACTACGAATGGGGCGTGTGCTCCACCCCCGACGGCAGCACCCCGCCGCACTTCCTGGTCGCGGTGTGCGACTGGGACAGCAAGGAAGCCATGCTCGCCGACATGGCGTCTCCGGAAGGGCAGCAGGGCGCCGCCGACCTCGAGAACTTTGCGCAGGCCGGCGTCTCGTTCGACTTCTACGAGATCACCAAGGACATCTGAGCCGAGACATGCGACAGGGTGGGGACCGCGAAGTCCCCACCCTGCCGCATGTGCCGCTGCCGTGCTCCGGTCAGGCGTCGAAACCGTCCATCTGCGGCGTGGTGAGGCCGGTGATGATCCGCTCGGCGATCTTCCAGCCGTCGGCGGTGCGGACGTAGCGGTCCTCGTTGAGCGCGATTGCCTTGATGGCGGCGCCGTTCTTCATCTCCGCTTCGGAGAAGACGTAGTTCGTACCGGTGGCGTGGTCGTCGTCCTCGAAGTCGATGACGTGGTTGGTGATGATGTGGAACTGCTTGTCCACTGCCTGTGCGTCCCGCTCGAAGAAGTCGAGGATCTGCTCGTGCCCCTCGTACCGGGTCAGGCCGACGGCGCTGGCGTCCCACGCTCCGTCGGGTGCGAAGGCGGACAGTGCCTCCTTGGGGTCGAATCGATCGAGGCCACGGGCGTAGAGATGGGTGATGCGGATGATCTCGTTGATGTCGTCGGCGCGCATGTGTCGGTCTCCGATGTACTCGAGGTGCAGGGTCAGGGAACGGACGGCAGGTCGATGCCGTCCAGGTCGGCCTTGATCTGGAGAGCAAGGTACTTGTTGTAGATACGGGCGAGGGTGAGATTGCCGCCGCTGAACCAGAATCCGTCGTGACCGGAACGTCGCCACACCGACCGGATCTCGCCCTCGTCGTCGAGACCCCAGACCGGTCCGCATTGGTCGGCGACGGCGTCGCCCAGGATGCGGCGGGCAGTGTCGAGGATGCCCCGGAACCCGGTGGCGAACACGACGGTGTCGGCGGGTACGACGGTGCCGTCCGACATGACCACTCCCTCGGGAACGAACCGTTCCACGGTCTTCCCTGCGACCAGTCCGATCGACCCGTCGGCGACGAACCGGGACGCTCCGACGTCGATGTAGTAGCCGCCGTTCCGGGTGAGGAAGAGGTCCATCGCTCCGGTCCCGCCGTCGCCCAGGTGATGACGGAATCCCCGGGCGCTCAGGGCATCGAGCAGGTCGCGATCGATGTCGGCCATGGCCGCGACGGCGGTGCGCAGGCCGTCGACGAATCCCTGGTCCCGCCGCGCGAACGACGCACCGACGAGGTCGGCGATCTCGGTGGGCGCGGTGTTCTCGCCGTAGGCGGGTTTCAGCATGACGTCGACCACGGTGGTGCCGCCGACGACGTAGGTCGGACCCCGCTGGACGAGGGTCACGTGAGCGCCGGTGTTGTACAGGTCCTGGGCGATGTCGTGGCCGCTGTTCCCGGTGCCGATGACGACGACATCACGGCCGCTCCGTCGTGGGTCCGTCGTGTACCGGCCGGAATGCAGCAGCTCGCCCGCGAATTCTCCGGTCCCGGGGATGTCCGGTACGAGCGGCTCGGTGCCGCTCAGGCCGGTGGCCAGGACCACGTGCTGCGGGCGCAGCACCCGCCGTTCGCCTCCGCGGTCGAGCAGCACCTCCCACCGCTTCGTCGCGGGATCGTACGAGGCGCTCACGAGTTCCGTGCGGGTCCACACGTTCAGTTCCAGGGCTCGGGCGTAGATGTCGAGCCAGTCGCCCATCTTGTCCTTCGGTGTGAACACCGGCCAGGTGGGTGGGAACGGCATCATCGGCAGATGGTTCGACCACACGGGGTCGTGCAGCACCAGCGAGTCGTAGCGGTTGCGCCAGTTGTCACCCACGCGCTCGTTGCGCTCGACGACGAGCGCGTGGACGTTCATCGCCCCGAGGTAGGCGGCGAGCCCGAGACCGGAATGTCCGGCGCCGATGACGAGGACCTCCGGATCCCGTTCGGTGCACTCGCTCGCGAGGAGCCGACGATCACCCCAGTGGACGGTGACGCGTTCACCGGGTTCCGGGGCGCCGTTCGGACGGCGTTCTCCCACAGCCGGTTCGGCCCCGGAGAGACTGTCGAGCGTCGTCAGGACAGCCGTCGCGCGCCAGCGGCCCGCGTCGTCCGGGGTCAGTCGCGCGACGCCACGGACGTGTCCGAACCGGATGGTGAGGCGGAAGAGCAGCTGCACGACCGGCGGGCCCTCGCCTGTCGGCAGCAGCGCCGGTGGCACGGAGGAGTCGAGCGCTTCGTCGCGGACCTCGAGATCCGCCGCGCCGGTGAGCAGCGGGCGGATCGCCGATTCGCCGTGCAGGCTGCGCAGATCGCCGGTGAAGGCGAGCAGGTCGCGCCACCACGCGTCGGTGGCGAGTGCGTCCGGGTAGTCGTCGGCGTTTCCCGATCGGAGCGCACCGGCGAAGTCCGCGAGCCAGCGTTCGGCGACCGCGTCGGGGTGGGCGGGATCGAGGCGCGGTGTGTCGAGTCGAGCAGTCATGTGGTCTCCCGTTCGTCCGGCCGGGTCAGCGGAGGGTGTAGCCGGCGTCGACCTTCAGTTCGGTGCCGGTGACGTACCGGGCCTCGTCGGAGGCCAGGTACAACACCGCGTTGGAGATGTCGATCGGCTCGATCCACGGCACGGGCAGGACGTTGGTGGTGGCGAAGACCGGTGCGGCCTGTTCCTTGGTGGGATGTTCGACGTCCGGGAGGAACAGCCGGAAGCAGGCCTCGTTGAGGATCATGTCCGTGGCGACGCCGGTGGGATGCACGGTGTTGACGCGGATGCCGTGCGGACCCAGTTCCAGTGCGAGCGTGCGCATCAGGCCGACCACGGCATGCTTGCTCGCGGTGTAGGGCGCGACGTTCGGCGTGCCCTTCAGGCCGGCGGTGGAGCTGGTGATGACGATCGACCCCCCGGTGCCCTGTTCGATCAGGTGCGGGGTGACGGCCTTGCACGTGTGCCACACGCCCTTGAGATTGATGTCGAGGACATCGTCCCAGTCGCGTTCGCTCACCAGGTGTGTCTCGTCGCCGAAGAGGAAGATGCCGGCGTTGGCGGCGACGATGTCGATCCGGCCGAGCTCGGCGATGCCCTCGTCGACCACGGCTTTGACGGCGTCGAAGTTACGGACGTCGGCCTTGCGGGCGATGATCCGGCGATCGAGTGCCTCCACGGCGCGCACCGTCTCGGCCAGGTCGTCCTCGGTGGCGCCGGGGTAGAAGCGGGTGACGCTCTCGATGTCCTCGGCCACATCGAGAGCGACGATGTCGGCGCCCTCCTCGGCGAGGCGGATCGCATGGCTGCGTCCCTGGCCGCGGGCCGCGCCCGTGATGAAAGCGACCTTACCTGCTACCCGTCCTGTCATAGCTGCTCCTTCGGGGGCCGCCGACGGGCCCGATCCGCCGTCAGCGGTAGGTGTTCCAGGTGGGAGCCGACTCCGGATAGTCGGCCTCGGTGTATCGGGTCTGGGGCCACCGAATCCGTTTGATGGTACGGAAACTCGAGCCCATCGACTCGAACGGTACCGCGTACATGAACGACACGGCGCGTCTTTCGAAAAGCCAGGTGCCGTCCCGGCGCACGTATCGGTCGCGGTACCGGAACGCGGTCATCATCAGGGTGTCGTGGACCGCGAGTTCGGCGTGGCCGGTCATGATTCCGCTTGCGTGCGAGTCGTCTTCGATCGTGACGAGGTGGATCTCGGGTGTGTGCAGCATGGTGTGGTAACGGTCCATGCTGGAGACGTAGAAGGGGCGGATCTGCTCACGGCCGCGCAGCTCGGTGCCGGCGACCTCGAAGACACCGTCCTCGGTGAACATCGACAGCACGGTATCGATGTCGTGGTCGTCGACGGCCAGGGCGTAACGTCCGGCCAGGTCCCGGATCTCGTCCTTGGCGACGAGGCGGCTCAGGGCGGCGGAATCGAGGTCCGCGAGTTTCGAGGCAGTCATCGGCTCTGTTCCTGTCGGAGGTACACGGATCGGGCCGGGACGGAGTGTGGACCCCCCTCCCGGCCCGTGCGCCGGGCGCGAACACTCCCGGGGAATCGCGTGTGCCGATCTAGTCGTCGTACATGATGACGCCGCGAATGTTCTTGCCCTCGCGGAGATCCTTGAACGCGGTGTTGATGTCCTCGAGCTTGTAGGTCTTGGTGACCAGCTCGTCGAGCTTGAACTCGCCACGGCGGTACATGTCGGCGATGAGCGGGATGTCGCGGCGCGCCGTCGTGGTGCCATACAGGGTGCCCTGCAGGCGCTTGCCCGACATCGCGAAGGTGAACAGGTCGAACGGCACGTCGCGCTGGGTGACGGGAGCGGCGGCGGTGAGCACCAGGGTGCCGCCGCGGCGGGTCATCTCCTGCGCCGGGTTGAGCAGGTGCCCGTAGGCGATGTCGACGGTGATGATGACGACGTCGGCGCCCTGCCCCTCGGTGAGCTGGTCGACGACCTCTCGGCACTGTTCGAAGTTCTCGGTGGTGTGGGTGGCACCGAAGATCTTGGCCTGGTCGCGCTTGTACTCGACGGGGTCGATCGTGACGATGTTCTTGGCGCCCTTGTGCCGGGCGCCCTGGACCGCGTTCATGCCCACACCGCCGGTGCCGATGACGACGACGGTGTCCCCGAGCTGGATGTCGGCCGCGTAGACGGACGAGCCCCAGCCGGTGGGGACGCCGCAGCCGATCAGTGCGGCCTTGTCGAGCGGGATGTCCTTGCCGATCTTGACGCACGAGTCGATGTTGACCACGACGTACGGGGAGAAGGTGCCGAGGTAGGAGAACGGGCCGACGCCCTGGCCCCGGGCGTGGACGCGGTGGGTGCCGTCGGGGGCGAAGCCGCCGAGCACGCCGGCGCCCATCTCGCACATGTTGGAACGGCCGATGGTGCACATCTTGCAGTGGCCACAGGACGGCAGGAAGGACAGGACGACGTGGTCGCCGACCTCGAAGCCGGTGACGTCGGGGCCGAGCTCCTCGATCACGCCCGCACCTTCGTGCCCGCCGATGATCGGCGCCCAGTCGAGGGGGATGTCGCCGGTGTCGACGTGGTCGTCGCTGTGGCAGATGCCGGAGGCGGCGAGCTTGACCCGCACCTCCCGGCTCTTCGGGGGATCGATCTCGATTTCCTCGACGCTCCAACCGGACCGGGTTCCCGGCTCCCACAGCAGCGCTCCGATGGTCTTCATGGCTTCTCCTCGTGACGAACGGGGGTGAAGGCGCGAGCGGCGGCCGGCGTAGGGCGCCGGCACTGGCTCGACGGTGTTGATCGCTATGCATGCATGTGATCGCTATCACCATAACCATATGCATGGATATAAGCAATAGCGGTGTCGTCGGAGTTCGCCGGACCTCGGGAACCGGGCCGCCGGTCGCGAATCGGCCCGGAAACCCGGCGGGCCCGCGCCGAGACGATGCTCGGTGCGGGCCCGCGGGGTCCGTGTCGCCGGACGGCGGCGACAGTGGTGTTCAGCCGCCGAGCGCCTGGTTCCAGGGCAGGACCTGGCTCAGGAGTTCGGGGAACTTGCGCTCGGCGTACCGGACGTATTCGTTGATGTGGTCGCGCATCCGGTCCTCGGACAGGTCCGCGTCGTGCGAATGCAGCGCCTCGTAGATCTGGATGTGCGCCTTGAGGGTCGTCTCCCGCAGCGGGGCGGGGTGGTCGACGCCCATCACCGTGCCGCCGGTGATCCGTAGCAGCGCGTCCGTCAGGTAGCCGAAGAGCGCGTTGCCGGTGGACCAGGCGATGACGTCGTGGAACTGCTTGTTCGTCTCGAGGAACGTGTCGATGTCCGCCGTGTCGAACGACTGCTGCATGCGGTCGACGGACTGCTTGAGCTCGAGCAGGTTCTCGTCGCTGATCCGCTCGGCGGCCAGGCGGCAGATGACGGGCTCGAGGGCGGTGCGGGCCTCCACGATCGTGCTGAGCGAGGCGTTCTGGAGCTGCATCAGCAGGATGATGGTGCTCGCCAGATGGGACGCGTCCGGATCGAGGAGGACGGGACCGCCCTTGGGCCCCGGCTTGAGGGCGATCATCCCCTGGAACTCCAGCAGCCGCAGTCCCTCACGGAGGGTGCCGCGGCCGATCTGGTACTCCTCGAGCATCGCCTTCTCCGGGGGCAGCAGGTCCCCGGGCTGCAGACCTTTTCGCGCCGTATCCCGGACGATCTGCTGGGCGACCACCAGCGATGTCTTCGGGCCTCTCGACATTGCAGCCACGGAACCTCCTTAGCCTCGTGGCCTCCTGACTTCCGGGAAGCGGAGGCTGTCACGGCGCAGCGGGTGCTCGCCGTGTCGGCGGATCGGGCGGGCAACTTCCCCGGACGATCCGAATTGTGCACTGTACTCATTGTGCACGCGATTGTGCACATTGATGTGCACCATTATCGAACGTGTGCCTATTCGGCGGGCGGGAACTGCGGCTTACGCTTTTCCAGGAAGGCCTGCGCACCCTCGATCATGTCGGCGCTGCCGATCGCCTGGACGAGCATGCCGAGCCCGTTGCTGAACGAGTCCCGGGCGGAGTTCCACCAGATGTTCGAGCTGACCTTGGTGATCTCGAGGTAGCGCGGGCTCAGGGCCTCGAACTCGCGGCACAGCGAGCGGACGGATTCCTCGAGAAGCTCGTCGTCGACCACCTCGTTCACCAGTCCCATCTCGTAGGCGCGCTCCGCCGGGTAGCGCCGGCACAGCAGCGACAGTTCCTTGGCGCGCTTCTCGCCGATCTGGACTCCCATCACGTTCGTGGCGCCGCTGACCGGAGAGCTGCCGACGCGGGGACCCGTCTGACCGAATGTCGCCGAGCGGGCAGCGACGGCGAGATCGCAGGCCACCACCAGTTCGTTGCCGCCACCTGCCGCGGCACCGTTGACGGCCGCGACGACCGGGCGGGGGCAGGTGCGGATCGCGTCGAAGAGTTCGAGCGATGAACGGTAGAGACCCCGCAATTCCTTGACGGTGGGCTGGCTGAGCTGGCCGAGCGAGCCGCCGGCGCAGAAGCTTCCCCCCGATCCGGTGATGACCACCGAGCGGTACTCGGTGGCCTCGTGGAGCGCGTCGACCATGACAGCGCACATCTCGGCGTCGAAGGCGTTGCGGCGCTCGGGCCGGTTGAGCCGGATCCACAGGCTGGAGTCGACGGATTCGAGAACGACGCTCGTGGTGGTGGAGGTGGGGCTGCTCATGGGAACTCCTTCGGTCGAGGTTCACGGTTCGGCTCGGCGGGGTACGAGAGAGGCGGGGTATGGGAGGGGCGGGAGTGTCTCTTCGCCGGTAAGGAGCCAAGACACGAACTGTACGTTATAATCGTTAGCATTATTTTGGCCCGTCGGGAAGTGGGGGAGTGTCCGATCCGGACAGGGTTCCCGAACCGGCAGGTGCTCTCGGGAGGAGAAGGCGCGATGATCACAGGACGGGCGCCGAAAGCTGCCATGGTGGTGGCGCAGCACATCATCAGGGACGCGACCAGGCAGAACCTGGCGGCGGGCGATCTGCTGCCGTCGGAGCGGGTCATGCTCGAGAAGTACGAGATCGGCCGCGGCACGCTGCGGGAAGCCCTGCGGCTGTTGGAGTTTCAGGGGGTGATCGCCCTCAAGCCCGGCCCCCGGGGCGGGCCGGTGATACTGGATCCCGATGCGTCCCACCTCGCGAGTTCGCTCATCCTTCTCATGCAGCTCAAGGACGCGCCGTTCAGTGTCATCATCGAGGCGCGCACCGCCCTCGAGCCGATGATCAGCCGCCTGGCTGCCCAGCGCATCAGCGGGGAGACACTGGTCGAGCTCAAGGAGACCATCGACCGGATGCACGGCTCGCTCGGCGATCAGCACGAGTTCCTCGAGGCGAACAAGAACTTCCACGATCTGATCGCCTGGTCCTCGGGTAATCCGCTGTTCGGGTACATGGTCGATTCGCTGCTCGGAATCATGGACGGCACTGCGATCGGGATCGACTACCCACCGCACCGGCGCGAGGCGATCATCGTCGCGCACACCCAGATCTACGAGTCGCTCTCGCAGGGGGACCCGATCGGATCCGAGGAACGCATGCGCGACCACATCAACGCCTACCGGAGGTACGCGCAGCGCAAGTACCCCGACCTGCTCGAACAGGTCATCCAGTGGGACCGCGCCCTGGGCTGAGGCGCACGGCCGCACACGGAGGAAGGGGCCCCGGGTCGAACCCGGGGCCCCTTCCTCCGTCGTGTGCCGGCCGCTCGGAAGGCGTCGTCACTCGGTGACGACGGAGATCGCACGCTCGGGGCAGGACGCGGCGGCCTCGCGTGCGGCGTGCTCGTTGGCCGGGTCGTCGCCCCCGGGCAGGACGTACGCGTGGCCGTCCTCCTCGCGCAGTGCGAAGACCTGCGGGGAGGTCATGAAGCACAGCCCGTGGCCCTGGCAGTGGTTCTCGTCGACAACAACCTTCATCGGTCGCTCCTTCCGTCATCCGGATATCGAGGATGCCAGCTCGTTGAACATTTGATTTGATAGCCGGGCTGGCGGTGTGATCTACACTACTATATCATCTGTTATAACCATTAGCAGGAGATGCCCGATCCGACGCAGGAGGGTCCACGCGATGGACAGCCGCAATCGTTGCCCCGTCATCAACTTCGACCACAATTCGCAGGAGCACTCTGCCGATCCGGTCGCCTCGTACCGCAAGGTCCGCCAGAACGAGCGAGTCGCCTGGACGGAGGCGCACGGCGGGTACTGGGTGCTCAGCGACTACGACTCGGTCTTCGAGGCCGCCCGTGACGACGAGACGTTCTCGTCCGCGCGCAACGAATATGGGGGAGAGGGCCTTTCGGTCGTCATCCCGAAGACGCCGATGCACTTCCACATCCCCATCGAGCTCGATCCCCCGGAGTTCCGCAAGTACCGCAAGATCGTCAACCCGATCACCGCGCCCGCGGCCGTCGAGCGGATGAAGGCGCTCGTCGACCGCCACACCGCCGGGTTCATCGACAGCGTGATCGAGGACGGGCAGTGTGACCTCACCTCGGTCATCTCGGTTCCCTCCATCGTGACGGTGGACTGGCTCGGTCTCGACCTCGCCGACTGGAAGCGCTATTCCCACGCGCACCACCAGGCGCTCGCCGGCATTCCGGGAAGTGACGACTACCGCCACGCGATGGAGGTCGACTTCCCGTACCTGGGCGACCGCATGCGCGAGACCATCCGGGCCCGTCGCGAGAACCCCACCGACGACATCATCAGCTACCTCGTGCAGCAGGAGGTCGACGGTCGTCCGCTCAACGACTTCGAGATGTACTCGATCGTCGATCTGCTGCTCGCCGGCGGTGTCGGTACCACCGCGTCCCTGGTGAGCCAGGCGCTGGTGTGGCTC